>JBHAES010000191.1:0-7340 GCA_041855725.1 Actinomycetota bacterium | reverse complement strand
GGGAGCTGGAACGCCTGCTGGACCGGCTGAGGCCGCTGGCGCGCTGCCGCTGGGCGACCCGGGCGTCCGGTGCCGCTGCGGCGCGTACGGCTGCTGGGACACCGTCCTCGGCGCCGCCCCCCTCGCCCGCCGCCTCGGCATCGACGACCGCGACCTGCTCGCCGCCGTACGCGACCGGTGGCCCCACGTCGGCGGCGACCTCGCCGACGACGCCGCCACCACCCTCGGCCGGGGCCTGGCCGCGCTCACCACCCTGCTCGACCCCGACACGATCACCCTTGCCGGCCTCGGTCCGGCGATCCGGGCGCACGGCAAGGCGGCGTTCGCGGCCGCCCTCGACCGCGGTCTCATGCGCGGCCGCCGCGCCGACCCGCCCCGGGTGCTCGACGGCGCCCTGGCCGACGACGCCCCCCTCGTCGGCGCCATCGAGCTCGCCCTCGACCGGGCCACCACCCCCGAAGCCCTCGCCGCCTGGGCGAGCCGCCGCTGACCCCGGCCGCCCCCGACGCCACGCGTGTCATCCCTTGTCAAGCGGGGATCGACAGCTGGAAGTCCGACCCCGCCGCACCGCATGCTGCAAGGTGCCGCTCGCTGTCAGAGGTGGGCTCGCAGACTGGAGTCGAGATCGGCTCCAGTCTGTGGGCACCTGTCACCCGTGTCGTCGTGACCGTCTGGGCCTGACGTGGATCCCTGTCGACCCCTGGTGGCGCGTGTGTCGCCCCTCGTCAGCAGGCCGCCGTCGCAGATCGGAGTCGAGATCGACTCGAATCCTCGGCCGGGTCACCGCCATCGCCGTCCCCGCCGCGAGCCGGCGGGGCTGACCCCGCCGCACCTGGCTGGGGGGTGTCTGCGGTGAGGGTGGGTGCGCAGATCGGAGTCGAGATCGGCTCCATCCGGTGGGGAGGGTCGTGGTCCGAGGGCGCCACCCCCTTGTCACCAGGGGGTCGCAGAATGGAGCCGAGATCGGCTCCATTCTTTGGCGGACGTGTCGTCGCACACGGGGCAGAAGGTGTCGCCCCTTGTCAGGAGGCGGTTCGTAGCTGGGGGTCGAGATCGGCTCCCAGCCTGGCGGGTGTCTGTGGGTCCGGTGCGAGGACGGCGAAGGTGGTGCGCAAGACTCGGACCATGACGCTCGACACCGCCTGGCGGCTCGTGACCGCTCGAGGGCTCCCGGCGCAGCTGGTGGTGCTGCGCGACGGGGAGCCGGTGCTCGACCGGGCGATGCGATGCACCCGCGACTCGCTGTTCTGGCTGTTCTCGGCGGGCAAGCCCTACCTGGCGGTGCTCGTCCGCCGCCTCGCCGACGACGGCCTCGTCGACCTCGACGCCGCCGTCGCCTCGTACTGGCCCGAGTTCGCCGCGCACGGCAAGGAGGCGGTCACCGTCCGCGACGTGCTGCGGCACCGCTCCGGGGTGGCCACGGCCGGCCACCCGTTCGTCGACGCGGCCCTCATGCCCGACTGGGACCGGTCGCTGCGGCGGCTGGCACGGGCCCGGCCACGGTGGCCGGGGGCCGGGCGGACCGCGTACGGGTTCGTCTCGTACGGGTTCATCCTCGGCGAGGTGGTGCGCCGGGTGACCGGCCGGCCGCTGCCGGACGTGATGCGCGAGCTCGTGCTGGAGCCGCTGGGGGTGCGCGACACGTTCCTCGGGCTGCCCGACGCGCAGCTGTCCCGAGCGGTGCCGCTGCGGCCCGGCGACGCCCGGTTCGTGGTGGGATCGGCGTTCTGCAACCTGCGCCGGGTGCGGCAGGCGGTCATCCCGGCGGCCGGGGTCTCGGCGACGGCGCGCGACGTGGCGGTGCTCTACGAGACGCTGCGCCGCGGCGGCACGTGGGGACAGCGGCGGCTGCTGCCGGAGGCGTCCGTGGCGGCCATGCTCGCCGAGACCTCGGCCGGGCAGCACCGCGACCTGTTCACCGGCACCTACATCCGGTGGAGCGAGGGGTTCCAGCTCGGCGGGCCCCGGGTCGACCCGCGGGAGGCGTCGGCGCTCGGGCGCCACTCGTCACCCACCGCGTTCGGCCACAACGGCAGCGACGTGTGCATCGCGTGGGCCGACCCGTCGCGACGTCTCGTCCTGGCCTACCTCACCGCCGGCTTCGGCGACCTGCACCGCAACCTGCGTCACGTCACCGACGTCGCCGACGCCGTGCTCACCTGGGCCGACCGAGCCTGACCCGCCCCCCGTACCGACAGGCTGGAGCCGAGATCGGTCCCAGCCTGCGGCGGAGTACGAGCGAGCCCGCGCACCAGCCGACCACGCCGTCCGGGGCCGGCTGGGCGGGGGTTCGAGTCCTGCGGGGGTCAGCCATCGGAGCCCGACCCCCGGTCGACGACTGTCAGCCGACCCGCTTGGCGAAGCGGGTGCTCAGGACGACGCGCTCCTGGGTGATCGACGCCGGGGAGAGGGTTGCCTGGGAGAAGCCCTGCTTCACGTAGAAGCCGGACATGTCGGCCAGCAGGTGGATGGGCGAGCCGGAGCGGTTGAGGAACGAGACCTGTCCGTCGGAGTCGACGGCCGAGACGACGAGGTTCGGCACCGTCTGCCCCGCCACGAAGTTGAGGTTGGACGCGTTGGGGATCTCGGCGGACCGAGGGAACACGGAGACGAAGCCGACCGAGTCGGGCTCGGTGACGGTCACGTTGGCCACGATGCCGCCCACCTCGGGATCGAAGGTGGGGACGATCTCGTAGCCGGACGGCAGCTTCGCGTGCCCGTCGCGCAGCTCCGGCTGGGTACGGGTGTCGAACAGCCGTACGGGCGCGGCCAGCGGCACGAACGCGCCCCACTCGGACGGCCCGGAGCCGCCGAGCACGTAGCCGGCGATGTCGACAATGATGTGGCTCGAGCCGGCGCCGAAGTTGAACAGCGACACCTGGCCGCCGTGCCCGACGCGGACGAGGGCGAGGTTCGGCACGGTCTGACCGGCGACGAAGTTGAGGTTCGACGCGTTGGGGCGCTCCTCGCCCTTGGGGTACGCGGTGACGTAGCCCGACGTCTGGGGCTCGGTGACGGTGATGTTGACGAACACGGCCTGGGCGTCCGCGGGGACGTTGCCGCCGGTCACCTTGAGGTCGCGGGTGGCGTTGGGGCCGACGGGGCCGCCGTTGCTGCGGGTGTCGAGGATGCGGCTCGGGGTGAGGGCCTTGAAGGTGCCGGTGGCGGTGGGGGTGCCGCCGACGTAGTAGCCGGCCAGGTCGGCGATCACGTGGGTGGTGCCGCCGGAGTGGCTGAAGACCTTGATCGCCCCGTTGGTGCCGAGCGTGGCCACCACGAGGTTGGGCACGGTCTGGCCACGTACGTAGTTGAGGTTCGAGATCGTGGGCCGCGCCGAGGTGGCCGGGTAGACGGCGACCCACCCGGGCGCCTGCGGGTCGGTCACGGTGACGTTGAGGATCACCGCGGAGGCGTTGCCCGGCACCCCGTTGAGGCCGGCCACCGACAAGGTGACCTCCTCCATCGGGGCGAGCGGCCTCGTCCGGTTGAGGCCGGCGCCGGTGCGCGTGTCGAGCAGCCGTACGGGGGCGACCGGCTCGAACGCGCCCGCGTTGGAGGGGGCGGCGTCGGGCGCGACCGGGTCGGCGTGGGCGGGGGTGGCAGGTGAGAGCACCGAGGCGGTCATGGCGAGGGCCATGAGCATCGGTACGACGACCCTGGACAGGGCAGTGGGCATCAGGGGACCTCCTCGCGGGTTCGCGTCACCCTACGGTGGCAGCCCCGACGCCTCGCAACCGCTCTCATCCGGCTCTCATCCGACGCCCCTCGAAGCAGGTGTCGCCCCTGGTCAGCCGTCTGTCGCGGCCCTCGGGGGCGGCGGGTCGGCCCGGCTCCCGCAGACGCGTGCTGCGACGGCGACGCAGCGTCACCGGTCGGTCGCCTGGGCCGCCGCCGGACGAGGGGGTGCCGCATATCCTGGCCGCATGACGCATGAGCCCCGTACGTTCACCGAGAAGATCGAGGTCGCTGGCGACCAGCTGCTCGCCACGGTGAAGACGTTGTACGCCGACGCCAACGCCAAGCGGGTCACCATCCGCAGCCAGGACGGCCGCGAGCTGCTCGCGATGCCTCTCACCGCCGGGCTGGCGGGCGGCGCGCTGGCCTTCATGGTGGCGCCGGTGCTCACCGTCGTCGCCGCCATCGGTGGCGCGATCGCCAACGTGACCCTCGAGGTGGAGCGCGAGCCCGACCGCTGAGGTGCCCCGGGCGACCGCAGCCCTGACCGGTGACCGCCCGACCGGCGAGGGCGCGTCGTGGTCGTCGTGGGATGCCTGTCGGCTGACGGAGATCGAGGCGACGGTCGCGGGCGCCGTCGGATGCTCCCACCCGGCAGGCGGGGCCGAGCCGTGCGGTGGCCCCGGACGGTGGCCCCCCGGACGCCGGGCGCCGACCCGGGCCCGCCGCCCTAGGCTGGGCCGGTGACCGACCAGCCTCGCCGACCCGCGCTGGCACAAGGCCTGTCGGCGTACCTGCTGTGGGGGTTCGTCCCCCTGTTCTGGCCGCTGGTCGGCCACGTGCCCGCGTGGGAGATCCTGGGCCACCGGGTGCTGTGGTCGTTCGTGCTCACCGTCGGGGTGCTGCTGGTGCTGCGGCGCCGCTGGGCGTGGCTGCGTACGGCGGTCGCCGACTGGCCCCGCCTCACCATGGCTGCGGTGCTCATCGCCTGCAACTGGGGCGTCTTCATCTGGGCCGTCAACGCCGGCCACGTCGCCGAGACCAGCCTCGGCTACTTCCTGAACCCGCTCGTCAACGTCGGGCTGGGGGTGCTGCTGTTCCGCGAGCGGCCGGGACCCGCGGCGCTGGCGGGGGTGGGGCTCGCGGCGGTCGAGGTGCTCGTGATCGCCCTCGCCATGAGCGGCACCGTGTGGGTGTCGCTCGCGCTGGCGTTCTCGTTCGGGCTGTACGCGGCGGTGAAGAAGCGGCTGCGCCTCGGGGCGCTGGAGGGTCTCGCGGTCGAGTCGGGCCTGCTCGCCCCGGTGGCGGTCGGCTACCTCGTCGTGGTCGGCGGGGGCGCGTTCACCGCGTCGGCCCGCGACGCGGTGCTGCTCGTGGCCGGCGGCGCGGTCACGTTCGTGCCGCTGTGGCTCTTCGCCCGCGCCGCCGGGCGCATCCCGCTGGGCGTGCTGGGGATGCTGCAGTACGTCGCCCCCACCATCTCGCTCATCCTCTCGGTGACCTGGTTCCGCCAGCAGGTGCCCACCGACTTCTGGGTCGGCCTGGCCATCATCTGGGTCGGCACCCTCCTCTACCTCGGCGTCGTGCTCCGCCGCAGCCGTCGTACGACCACCGCGGTCGAGCCCGACCCGGACCGCACCCCGCGCGACGCCTGACCGGCCCGGGGAGGTGGCTTGTTGATCAGTTCAATTGGGTAGGCGATCAGGTGATCACCAGTGATACTTGATCGTGTCGGCGCCAGCGCGCAGCACCTGATCACGACCGAGGAGGCCACGCATGGCAGCAGGACGAGGACGACCCAGTCGCGCCACCGTCTACGCCCGGCTCACCAAGGCCATCGCCGACCTGGCCCGGCTGGGCGGATTGCCGTCCCCGCAGGAGGCGAGCGACGTGTGGCACGGCATCTGGCACCTGGAGGCCCACCACTCCACGGCGCTGGAGGGGAACACCCTGGTGCTGCGCCAGGTCGAGACCCTGCTGGAGCAGGGCAAGGCGGTCGGGGCCAAGCCGTTGCGGGAGTACCTGGAGGTGCAGGGCTACGGGGATGCGGCCGAGTGGGTGTACGCCCAGGCCCTGGCGCCGGCCTGGGAGGGCGAGGGCCTGGTGACGCTGACGGAGGTGCGCCAGATCCACGAGCGAGCGATGACCCCGGTCTGGCAGGTCTCGCCCCACCCCGACGCCACCGACCGCGAGGCGCCCGGATGCTACCGGGAGCACGACATCCACGCCTTCCCGGGCGGCATGGCGCCCCCGTCGTGGCCGCTGGTGCCCACCCTGCTGCAGGACTGGGTCGACCGCGTCACCGAGCTGACCCCGGCGCTCCGGGACGCCTCGCGCTCCGGCACGCCCCTGCCCGAGCACCTCGCCGAGCTCCACACCGGCTTCGAGCGGGTGCACCCGTTCATCGACGGCAACGGCCGCACCGGGCGCCTCGTGCTCAACCTCGTGCTCGTGCGACTCGGCCTCCCGCCGGTCATCGTCCTCAAGAAGCAGCGGCCCGCCTACCTGGCCGCGCTCCGAAGCAGCGACGACGGCGACCATGGCCCCTTGGGGGAGATCCTGGCGCGGGGGATGCTCGACAACCTCTACCGGTTCATCGTTCCTGGTATCGCCGGTCCGGCCCGCCGGGTGCCGCTGGCCGCGCTCGCCGACGAGAGGTTCAGCCGCGCCGCGCTGCGGCAGGCCGCCGTCCGCGGTCGCCTCGAGGCGTCCCAGGCCCCGGACGGCACCTGGTACAGCTCCCGCAAGGCGGTCGAGCGCTACGCCCAGACCAAGGGACGGCGCGCCCGCCGTGGGCCGTGATCCCTCCGCCCGTTGTTGATCAGTTCAATTGGGTAGGCGATCAGGTGATCAACAACGTCCCGAGGGCTGCGAACGGGTCGGCGTACGGGTCTCAGCCGGTGGCGAGGTGCGCCGCCACCGGCACCGCCGAGAAGGCCAGGTTCGTGACCAGATGGGCCACGACGAGCGGCCACAGCCGCCCGTGACGCCACCGGATGGCGGCCGCGACGGTGCCCCACGCGCAGAATGCGGCCACGTACACGGGCACCGCCACCCACGTGCAGGCGACGAAGGCGTGCTGGACGGCGAACCCGACGGTCGGCACGACGAGGGCGGCGACAGGCCGGCCGGCCTGCTCGAACGCGTCCTGGGCGTAGCCGCGGTAGCACAGCTCCTCCAGCGGTGCGTTGACGAAGGGGAACACCAGCGCCGTGCCCAGCACGAGGGCGGTGGCGGCCGGCCCGTACGAACCCGGCACCTGGCCGAACAGCTCCCCGAACCGGTCGAACCCGCCGACCGCGACGAGCCCGCCGATGACGACGACCAGGACGAACGGCACGTACATCACGAGCAGCCACAGCAGCCCCCAGGCCGCGTCGGCGGCCCGGAACCGACCCAGCAGCGCCCCCAGCGACCGTCCTTCGGCCCGCAGCCGCCGGACCAGCAGCCACCAGCACACGACGTTGACCACGGTGAACGTGACCACCGAGAAGCCGGTCGCCGCGGTCGGCGGCAGCCCGGCCGCCACGCACAGCAGGGCAGCCACCCCCGTGCCGGCGAGCAGGAGCGGGGTTCGTACGAACGACGCCACCACGGCCGCACCCACCCCGGGTGCGGGACGACGCCGCAGGCGGGTCCGCGTCGCCGGTCGGGGCGGGTTCGGG
>JBHAES010000190.1:0-2759 GCA_041855725.1 Actinomycetota bacterium | reverse complement strand
TGATGCTGCCCACGGCCCCGTTCTCGAACACCACGGCGGCGCTCGAGACGTCCTCGAACTCGACCGGGCGCGCCACCCTCGCCGCCAGCGCCGACACCGTGCGCCACGGGCCGACGAGGTGCAGCATCAGGTCGATCTGGTGGATGGCGTGGCCGAGGGTGGGCCCGCCGCCCTCTCCCGCCCAGGTGCCGCGCCAGTCGAGGTCGAAGTAGCCGTCGGGCCGGAACCACAGGGTGTCGCAGACCGCCACCTGCGGGCGGCCGGCCGCCCCCGACTCGACCAAGGCCTTGGCGCGACGGGCACCGGTGCCGTGGCGGTGCTGGAACACGCCGTAGACCGTGCCGCCGAGACGCTCGGCGCCCGCCTCGACGGCGTCGAGCTCGGCCAGGGTCGGCAGCGACGGCTTCTCGACGAGCACCGCCACCCCCGCCTCCAGCGCCTCGAGGCACAGCTCGGCGTGGGTGCCCGGCGGGGTCGCGATCGACACCAGGTCGACCGGCTCGGCGGCCAGCAGCTCGGTGAGCGACCGGTGGGCGCGGCCGAACCCGTACGTGGCGGCGAACGCCTCGGCCCGCTCGCCGACGACGTCGGCACACGCCACCCGGACGGCCTGGCCGGCGGCCTGGTAGCCGCGGGCGTGGGCGGGCCCGATCGACCCGCACCCGACCACGGCCACCCGCACCGGACGGGGGGTCATGCGTTGTGCCCCCGCCTCGCCGCGGTCTGCTGGGCCGTGATGGCCAGCCGCATCACCTCGAACGTGTGCTCCTGCGGCGCCGCCGTGCAGGTGCCGTTGCGCACGTCGGCCACCACGTTGGGGAAGTAGTCGAGCGCGACCTGCTCGCAGCTCTCGTAGTGCACGCCCTCGTCGTCGACGACGATGAGGTGGTCGGTGCCGTCGCGGCCGGCGACGTCGACGTACTTGCGCATCTCGATGTAGCCCTTGGTGCCCAGCAGGATGAGGCGGCCGTCACCCCACGTGGGCAGCCCCTGCGGGGTGAACCAGTCGACGCGGATGTAGCCGGTGGCCTTGTCGCTGACGAGGATCATGTCGCCGAAGTCGCTCATCCGCGGCGAGTCGGGGTGGGCGTAGTTGGCGACCTGGCTGGAGAACACCTCGGCGGTCTCGGAGCCGGTGAACCACAGGAACTGGTCGATCTGGTGCGAGGCGATGTCGCACAGGATGCCGCCGAACCGCTCCTCGTCGTAGAACCACTCGGGCCGGCCGGCGCCGCCGGACAGGTGCGCCCGGTCGCCCTCCCGGTGGGGACCGAGACCGATCGTCTGGACGACCTGCCCGATGCGGCCCTCGCGCACCAGCTCGCCGGCACGGGTCACCACGGGCACCTCGAAGCGCTCGGAGAACGTCACCGACCAGAACTTGCCGCTCTCGGCGACCGCCTGCTTGATCTGGTCGAGCTGCTCCAGCGTGGTACAGCCCGGCTTGTCGGTCATCACGTTCTTGCCCGCCTGGAGCGCCCGCACCGCGATGGGGCCCCGGTCGGCCGGCACGGCCGCGGTCACGACGAGGTCGATGGTGGGGTCGTCGAGCACCTGCTGCTCGGTCCAGACCGGCACCTCGGGGTGCAGCGCCCGCACCGTCTTCGCGATCGCCGCGTCGTCGTCGTACGTGCAGGTGGCCACCAGCTCGCAGCCCTGCCCCAGCAGCCCCTTCACCTGCCCGAAGATATGGGCGTGGTCGAGGCCGACGGCGGCGAAGCGGACGGGACGGTCAGACATGATGACGGACTCCTTCGGTCGAGACGGTACGCACCCCATCTTCGCCGCTTGTCGCGCCGCGGGTGGGCCGTCTCACGACGTGTCGTCGCCGAGGGTCACAGGATGGCGCACTGCCCCTCCTTGACGCCGCGCACCGTGTTGGCGCCACCCTGGGGCGGGAGCCGGTTGCCGGAGCAGGTCAGGTTGCCGTCGACGGTGTTGCCGGTGAACGTCTGGTTGCCGCTGTTGGCCTCGGTGACGAGGTTGCCGTCGATGGTGGCGCCGCCGACGACGGCGCTGCCGCCGCGCCGCAGCTCGAGGTTGCCGTCGACGGTGCTCTGGGTGATGGTGACCGACGCGTGCCCGTCGGCGACCACGTGGCCGCCGATGGTCGACAGGCTCACGACGAGCCCGGCGCCCTTGCCCACCGTGACGGTGCCCGCGACCGTGGCGTTGGCGAGCGAGCACGACTCCCCGTCCGGCACCGTCAGGTCGCCAGAGACCGTTCCCGAGCGGGTCTCGCGGCACACGGTGGCACCCTGCGGCTGACCCGCGGCGGGGGTGGCGGCCGACGCCTCGGCCACGCTCGGCCCCACGGTCGAGCCGGTGGTAGGCGACGCGGGCGCGGCAGTGGTCTGGCAGCCGGCCGCGACCACCGCCGCGGCAAGGAGCGGGACCCATCGCAGCGGTGCCTGTCTGCCTCGGCGCATGACCGTCCTCCCAACTCGTCGGCCTGCCTACGAGGGTAGTGGTGCGTGCTGCTCCCCTGGCCCACTATCGTCACCCCCATGCCGACTGACGACGCCCTGCGACGGGCGCTGGCCAACCTGCGCCACAACGCCGACGCCTACCGCCGCGAGGCCGAGCGCATGGCCGCCGACGACGAGGCCGGCGCCGGGGTCGGCTCCGACGAGGTCGTCACCGTCACCGTCGACGGCTCGGGCCGGCTGCGGTCGGTCGAGTTCACCGGCGCCGAGACGAGCCCCGCCCACTGGCGCGCCGGCTGGTCCCGGGCGTACGAGGAGGCGCTGCGCCGGCGC
>JBHAES010000189.1:0-2691 GCA_041855725.1 Actinomycetota bacterium | reverse complement strand
TCGCCGAGGAGCTGATCGAGGGCGTGCGCGAGCAGGTCGCCGGGGGTGTGGACGTCGACGGTGGTGCGGCCGAACTCTGACAGCCCCGTCCGCGCCACCTCCCCGCCCAGCGCGAGCGCCATCGCCTGGAAGCCGTAGCAGATGCCGAGCACGGGCACACCGGCGGCGAAGAGGGCCGGGTCGACCTGGGGGGCGCCCGGCTCGTACACCGACTGCGGCCCGCCCGACAGGATCACCGCGGCGGGACGCCTCGCGAGCAGCTCGTCGAGGGGCGTCGTGTGGGGCACGATCTCGGAGTAGACGGCAGCCTCGCGCACCCGGCGGGCGATCAGCTGGGCGTACTGCGCGCCGAAGTCGACGACGAGCACCAGGTCTTCTGCCATACGCCGGAGCCTACCGGCGTCCCACCGGGACCGGTCAGCGGGCGAGGCGGACCATCGACCACGAGACCGGCGGCACCTCGAGGCGGATCGCGCCGTCGCCGTCGGTGGCGGTGGGGTTGGGCCGGGGCACGACCACGTCCTCGTCGGCCGGGCCGAGCACCTGGAAGCCGGGGTCGTCGTGGTGCATCGTCACCGCCTCGACGAGGTGGGCGCCAGGCGGTGGCTCGAGGGTGATGGGCACGGTGGCAGGCACCGACCGGTTGACCAGGAACACCGCCCCCTCCCCCGTCGCATCGGCCCAGGTGGCGGTGGCGGTGACCGCGGCCGTGGCCCCGTCGGGGCCGGTGACCTCGGGGCCGTCGACCTCGGCGCGCACCACGTCGCCGGCGGCGTGCCGGGCGGTGAGGGCGAACGGGTGGAAGGTGGTCTGCCGCCAGGCGGCGCCGCCCGGCTCGGTCATGATCGGGGCGATCACGTTGACGAGCTGGGCGAGGTTGGCCGACCAGACCCGGTCGGTGCGGCGCAGCAGGGTGCCGAGCAGGTCCCCCACGACGACGGCGTCGGCCACCGAGTAGCGGTCCTCCAGCAGCCGGGGAGCCACGGGCCAGTCGTCACCGGTGGGCGGCTGGGACTCGGCGCGGTGCATGTACCAGACGTTCCACTCGTCGAACGCGAGGCCCACCACCTTGTCGCTGTGCCTCGCGGCGGCCACGCCGTCGACGACGTCGACCATGTCGTCGATGAACGCGGCCATGCCGTCGGCGCAGACGAGGTACTCCTGCAGGGTCATCGGCTCGCGCTGCGAGTAGTAGGCGTGCATCGAGACGAGGTCGACGTTCGGCCACGCCTCGTCGAGCACCGTGCGCTCCCACTCGCCGAAGGTGGGCATCTCGTGGCCCGACGACCCGCACGCCACCAGCTCGAGGTCGGGGTCGACCATCCGCATCGCGGCGGCGGTGCGGTTGGCGAGCCGGCCGTAGTCGCGGGCCGTGGTGTGCCCGATCTGCCACGGCCCGTCCATCTCGTTGCCGAGGCACCACAGCCTGATCCCGTACGGTTCGGCGGCGCCGTGGGCGCGGCGGCGGGCGGCGTTGTCGGTGCCCTCGCGGGTGTTGCAGTAGTCGAGCAGGTCGACCGCGTCGAGCACGCCGGCGGTGCCCAGGTTGACGGCCATGTTCACCTCGACCCCGGCGTGCCGTGCCCATGCCATGAGCTCGTCGACGCCGACGAGGTTGGGCTCGAGGGAGTGCCACGCGAGGTCGAGGCGGGCGGGCCGCTCGGCGACGGGCCCCACCCCGTCGCGCCAGCGGTAGCCGGAGACGAAGTTGCCTCCCGGGTAGCGGACGAGGGTGACGCCGAGCTCGCGGACGAGGTCGAGCACGTCGCCGCGGAAGCCCTCCGGGGTCGCGGACGGGTGGTCGGGTTCGTAGATGCCGGTGTAGACGCAGCGGCCGAGGTGCTCGACGAACGAGCCGAACGTGCGACGACGCACGGGGCCGACCACCGTCGCCGGGTCGAGGCGGATGCGGGCGCTCATCCCCCCATCCAACCAGCACCGCCCCGGTGCCGGTGGCGGGGGGCGCGGCGGCTCAGCGGCCGAAGAGACCCGCGAAGAGGCCCTGACGCGGGGGCTCGGGGTGGTCGCGGGGGCAGCGCTCGGCCACGGGCACCCCGGCGAGCGCCTGCTCGACGTGGTTGCCGCAGCCGGCCCAGGTGGGCTTGCCGCAGGTCGTGCAGGTCACGCGCTGGCACATGGGTGTCTCCCGAGTGGTCGAGGCGGTACGTCCGAACGACTCGTACGATACCCCCTGGGGTATCAGGGCTGCAAGCCCGCCGTGACGGCACGTCGGCGCTGCAGGGAGAGCGCCGCGCCGGAGGCGGCCAGCAGGGTGAGCCCGGCGACGAGCACCGCGCCGCCCGCGCCGATGGACCCGTGGGTGACGTCGAGCACCGAGGTCACGACGGCCGAGGTGAGGGCCAGCACGCCGATCACGAGGTACGCCCCCTGGGAACCGTAGAGGTAGAGGGCGATCATCACCGCGGCCGTCAGGTACAGCGCGACGTAGCACGCCGAGGCAGACTCCATCCCGAACCCGACAGCCACCGACGCCGCGAGCAGGTCGACGCCCCCGAGCGCCCGCGCCAGCCGTGGCTCGCGCCAGGCCCCGACCTCGGCGAGGCCGAGCCAGCCGGCCCCGACCAGGGCGAGCAGGAAGGCCGCCACGACGCCGTCGACCGTCGCCGTCCACAGGCTCGCCGCCTCGACGACCAGCACCCAGCTCCAGGCCGCCCCCGCCGCCTGTACGAG
>JBHAES010000188.1:0-7369 GCA_041855725.1 Actinomycetota bacterium | reverse complement strand
GGGCGGCGGGGCCGGCGGGGTGACGCGCCCCACCGGGGTCACCGGCGTCGACGCCACGGGGCTGCGCGGCGTCGTCGGCTCGACCGCGCGGGCCGGCGACCCGACGCTCGACGGCGGCGCGGGCACGGCGGCGGTCTCGGCGTCGTCCCTGCGCCCGACCTGCGTCACCCGGTCACCTCCCCGTGCTGCGGGACCCAGTCTAGGGAACCGCTCGCCGATCGTGCCCGCCGCGCGCCGCACCACGGCGTGCCCAGCGTCGGCCCGCTCGCGCGGCGGGTGCCGGACCGCGCGCCACTCGCCGGCCGGTCCGTACGCCTCGACCGTACGTCTCGGACGTACGCCGGACGTCCTCGCCACCGGCCTTCGGACCGGTCCTTCCCGACGCAGCGAGGCCCGTGGCCGACCCCGCCTGAACCCGCGCCGGACGGCCGCCCGCAGGAGGTGCCACGACACGCGCCGTTCCCGGCGTGAGCAGGGCGGATCCTGTCCCGCGACCCCTTGACGCGCCGTCGGCCCGGTGCCATGCTGACAGTGCTTTGAACCGCTTCAAAGCGATCACGCATCGGCCACCGACGTCCGGGAGGAAACCCAATGAAGCGTCGTCTCGCGCTCGCTACGAGCCTCGTCGTAGCCCTCGCGCTCACCGTCACCGGCTGTGCCGGTGGCAACCAGTCGCAGTCCACCACGTCCGGGTCGGCCTCGGGGCAGACCTCGGTGGCGTTCGTGCCCAAGATCCAGGGCATCCCGTTCTTCGAGGCCATGAACAAGGGCGGGCAGGACGCCGGCAAGGAGTTCGGGTTCAAGTGGGTCTACTCCGGCCCGACCGCCGCCGACCCGGCCGCGCAGGGCGAGGTCGTGCGCTCCCTCATGCAGCAGCGGGTGGGCGCCCTGATGGTCGCCCCCAACGACCCCGACTCGATGGGCCCCCTGCTCAAGGAGGCTCAGGACAAGGGCATCAAGGTCGGCACCGCCGACACCGACGCCCCGTCGTCGGTGCGGCAGGTCTTCGTCACCCAGGCCACCGACGAGGCCATCGGCACCACCTTGCTCGAGCAGATCGCCAAGCCGATGGGCGGCAAGGGTGAGCTGGCGATCGTCTCGTGCGGCCAGACCGCTGCCAACCTCAACGCCTGGATCAAGGTGTTCAAGGAGAAGGCGGCCACCAAGTACCCCGAGCTCACCATCGTCAACACCGTCTACGCCGACGAGGACCAGGCCAAGGCCGTCACCATGTCCAAGGACCTCCTCAACGCCAACCCCAACCTCAAGGGGCTGGTCGGCATGTGCACCACCTCCGCGCCGGGCGTGGCCCAGGCGGTGAAGGAGTCGGGCAAGATCGGCCAGGTCTACACCGCCGGCGTCGGCACGCCGAAGGCGATGCTCCCCTACCTGCAGGACGGCTCGTCCAGCGCCTCGGTGCTGTGGGACGTCGAGGACCTCGGCTACCTGACCGGCTGGGCCGGGTGGATGCTGGCCCAGGGCAAGCCCTTCCAGGCCACGCAGGACGTGGGGCGCATCAAGGGCGTCACCTACACCGAGAGCACCAAGACGCTGCTCCTCG
The DNA here is from genome assembly GCA_041855725.1 of Actinomycetota bacterium. Lineage (GTDB taxonomy): Bacteria > Actinomycetota > Actinomycetes > Propionibacteriales > Propionibacteriaceae > JBHAES01. The sequence continues at coordinate 5,808 of JBHAES010000188.1, read as the reverse complement.
GCGAGCCGCTGGTGCTCACCAAGGACAACGCCGGCAGCTACGACTACTGACACACCCAGCCTGGGGGGCACACCACCGTGCCCCCCAGGCGGCACCGAGGAGCACCCATGGCAGCAGCGACCGCGGCGGCGGGAGACGGCGAGACGCCGATCCTGCAGGTGTGCGGGCTCGACAAGCGCTACGGCGGCGTCCACGCCCTGAAGGACGTCTCCTGGGAGGTCCGGCCCGGCGAGGTGTGCGGGCTCGTCGGCGAGAACGGGGCAGGCAAGTCGACCCTCATCAAGATGATCAGCGGCGCCGAGGCGCCCGACGCGGGGACGGTGCTGGTCGACGGCAGGCCGCTGCCGCTGGGCGACACCCAGGCCGCGCTGGACCGCGGCGTGTCGGCGGTGTACCAGGAGCCGCAGCTGTTCGCCGACCTCACGGTGGCCGAGAACATCTTCCTCGGACGGGAGCGGACGCGTCGCGGGGCGGTGCGCTGGGGCGAGCAGCAGGAGCAGGTCGTCGCCCTGCTCCACCGCATGCACCTCGACCCGGCCATCATCAACCGTCGCGTCGGCGACCTGTCCGTCGGCGAGCAGCAGCTCGTGTCGATCGCGAAGGCGTTCGTCACCGACGTCCGGCTGCTCATCCTCGACGAGCCGAGCGCGATCCTCACCAACGCCGACATCGAGCGGCTGTTCGACACGATCCGTCGGCTGCGCGACGACGGGATCGGCGTCATCTACATCTCCCACCGCCTCGACGAGCTGAGCCAGATCACCGACCGGGTCACCGTGATGCGCGACGGCGAGGTCATCGGCTCGTACGCGTCGGGCGAGACGTCGCCGGCCCGGCTCGCCCGGCTCATGGTGGGCGACAAGTTCCAGGTGGCCGACCGCGGGCGGCGCCCCGCGCCCGGTGCGGGCGACGTGGTGCTGTCCGTACGAGACCTGGCGCACGGCCACCGGCTCCGGTCCGTGTCGTTCGACCTCCACCGCGGCGAGGTGCTGGGGATCTACGGGCTGATCGGCTCCGGCGCCACCGAGCTGGCACGGTGCCTGTTCGGCATCCTGACGCCCACGGGCGGCACCATCGAGCTCGACGGGCGGCCCCGCCGGTTCGCCTCGCCCCGCGCGGCCCTGCGCGCCGGCATCACGATGCTGCCCGGCAACCGCAAGACGCAGGGCGTGTTCCTCCCCAAGTCGCTCACGTTCAACATCGCCTCCAGCCACCTCGGGTTCCTCTCGCGCTGGGGCGTCGTCGCCGCGAGACGGGCCCGGCAGACCACCGCCGACCTGATCGACCGGCTGCGCATCAAGGCGCCCGGACCCGAGACCGTGGTGGGCGCCCTGTCCGGCGGCAACCAGCAGAAGGTCGTCATGGCGCGCCAGCTGGTCGAGGACTCCGAGGTGCTCATCGCCGAGGAGCCCACCCAGGGCGTCGACGTCGGGGCGAAGGCCGAGATCCACTCCCTCGTGCTGCGCCACGTCGCCGACGGCCACGCGGCCCTCGTGCTCTCCACCGATCTCGAAGAGATCCGTTACCTGTGCGACCGCATCATCGTGCTGCGCCACGGCGTGAGCGACGCCGAGTTCAGTGGCGACGTGAGCGCGGCCACCCTGCTGGCCGCCGCGGCCGGCGACCGAGGCGGCGAGGAGGACCCTCATGAGCGCTGACCAGCCGGCCGTGACGCCGGTGCGGATGCCCCGGCGGCCCTGGATCGAGGGGCAGGAGGCCGTCCTCGTCGGGGTGATCGCCCTGCTGTGGCTCGTCATGGCGTTCGTCGCGCCCACGTTCGTCGAGCCCAACAGCATCTTCTCCCTGTTCTACGGGGTGGCGCCCATCGTCGTGATGGGGGTGGCGGTGACGGCCATCATGTGCACCGCCGGCATCGACGTGTCGGTGGGGTCGATGCTGGCCGTCGTCATGGTCGTCGTCGCCCGGCTCGTGCGCGACCTGCACGTCGCCGCCCCGGTCGCGGTGCTGGCGGCCGTGGTCACCGGTGCGCTGCTCGGCACCGTCAACGCCCTGCTCGTCGCGGTGGGGCGGGTGCCGGCGATGGTGGCCACCTTCGGCACGCTCAACGTGTTCCGCTTCCTGGCGTTGCAGGTGTTCGGCGCCACCCAGCTCGCCGGCGTGCCCGCCACGCTCGGCTTCGTGGGCGGCGGGCGCGACGCGTCGCTGCTCGGGCTGCCCAACGCCATGTGGGTGGCGCTGGTGATCGCCCTGGTCGCCTGGTTCTACATGCGCAATTGGGCCGCCGGGCGGCACCTGTACGCGATCGGCAATGACCCGGCGGCGGCGCGCCTGGCCGGGGTCAAGGTGCGCCGCCGTACCTTCGAGCTGTACGTGGCCAGCGGCGCCGCGGTCGGGGTGGCCGCCACCATGACCCTCGGCAACGGCGGCATGCTCCAGCAGAACGTGGGCATCGGCATGGAGATGTCGGTGATCGCGGCGTGCGTCATCGGCGGCACCTCGGTGATCGGCGGCCGCGGCACCGTGCTCGGCACCGTGCTGGGCGCGGTCCTGGTCGGCAGCGTGCAGGCCGCCGTCACGCACCTGCAGCTGCCCAGCCAGCTCACCCAGCTGTTCGTGGGCGTCATCATCCTGGTCGCCGTGGGGGTCGACCTCGCCCGGCAGGCAAGGAGGGCACGTCGATGAGCCTCACCCGTCCGACCGAGCCGGGCGCCCCGGCGGCGGCCCCCGAGACCTGGGGGGCGCGGGCGCTGCGGCTGGCGCTCACCGAGCGGGTCGCCGCCCTGGCGGTGCTCACCGTGGTGATGGTCGTCACCTTCCACCTCCTCGGCGAGGCCGGTCACCTGTACGCCCCGTACGACCTGTCCTACCTGGCCAGCTCCCTGCAGTCGTTCGTGCCGGTGGCGCTGCTGGCGCTCGCCGAGATGCTCGTCATCACCTCGGGCCGCAGCGGCATCGACCTGTCGGTCGGTGCGATGGTCTCGCTCGTGGGGCTCGTGTTCGGGGTGCTCGTGCAGCACGTGGGAGCGCCGGTGGAGGTGGCCGCCCTGGTGGCCGTGCTGACGGGCGGCCTGCTGGGCCTGCTCAACGGCGTCCTCGTCGCCTACCTGCGGTTCCCGCCGCTGATCGCCACGCTCGCCACCTCGTACGCCTTCGCGTCGATCGCCATGGTCGCCAGCGGGCAGGCCCCGGTGTCGGGGGCCCGGGTCGCGGCCACCAACGCGTTGACGAGCAACGTGCCGCTGTGGGGCGACGTCTCGCTGCCGATCCAGGTGGTGACCTTCCTCCTGCCGGCGGCCGTCGTCACGTGGTTCGCCCTCGAGAAGACCACCTGGGGCCGCTCCCTGCTGGCGGTCGGCACCAACGACGAGGCGGCCCGCTACGCCGGGCAGCGGGTCGAGTGGGTACGGGCCTCGGCGTACGTGGCCTCCGGGCTGCTGTGCGGGCTCGCCGGCGTGGTCAACGTGGCCCAGTTCGCCTCCGCCCGCCCCGACGCCGGCACGAGCGGCAACGGCATGGCGCTGCCGGCCATCACCATCGCCGCCCTCGGCGGCGTCCTCATCCAGGGCGGGCTGGCCCGGGTCAGCGGGGTGCTGACCGCCGGGCTGCTCATCACGTGGCTGAACGCGGCGCTGCTCATCAGCTTCGAGGGCACCATGGGTCCCCGCTCGCAGCTGCTGGCGCTGGGAACCGTGCTCATCGTGTCGATCCTGCTCAACAGCTACGCGGCGCGCCGCTACCAGCTGCGGACCTGACGCCCATGACCGACCCGGGCAAGCAGGCCAGCATCTACCAGATCGCGGCGGCGGCGCGCGTGTCGGTCGGGACGGTCTCGAACGTGATCAACCACCCCGAACGGGTCAGCACCGAGGTCCGGCAACGGGTCGAGGCGGTGATGAGCGACCTGCGGTTCCGGCCGCACCCTGCCGCCCGCGCGCTGTCGAGGGCCCCGACCCGGATGCTGGGGGCGGTCGTGTTCGACATCGCGAACCCGTTCTTCTCCGAGGTGACCCACCGCCTGGACCGGTTGGCGCGCCAGAGCGACAACGCGCTCATGGTCGCGGGGTCCGAGCAGTCGGCCGAGGCCGAGCGGCAGGTGCTCGACGCCATGCTGCGGGCCGGGGTCACCGGCCTGGCCGTGTGCTCCACCGGGCAGTGCTACGACTCGCTCGCCGCCCTGCAGCAGCGGGGCATCCCGGTGCTCGTGTACGCCCAGCGCAGCCTGGACCCCCGGATCGAGCACGTCACCATCGACGACGTCGAGGGGATGCGGCTCATCGCGACCCACCTGCTCGGCCGCGGCGTCGACCGGTTCTGCTTCCTGCAGGAACCCGGTCACGCCATCCAGCACCAGGACCGGTGGCGCGGGTTCGTGGCCGGGCTGGACGCGGCCGGCTACGACCGGGAGCGGGTGGAGCTCGCCGAGACGACCGGCCCCACGTGGGCCGGCGGGTTCACCGTCGCGGCCGAGGTGCTGTCGGGGCCGCGCAGCGGCTGGCCGGAGTGCTTCGTGTGCCTCAACGACTACACCGCGATGGGGGTCTGCCGGGCGGTGCGCGAGGCCGGGCTCGAGGTGGGTGGCGACATCCTCGTCACCGGCTACGACGACATCCCGTACGCCGCCGTGCTCGACGCCCCCCTGACGACGATCCGGCAACCCATCGCGGAGCTGTCCCAGCACCTGGTCACCCAGCTGCTGGGCGCGATCGACCGTCGCGACCCGACCGTCGAGGGCCGGGTCTTCGCCCCCCGGATCGTCATCCGACGATCCGCCTGAGACCGGAAGGAGCACACATGCAGAACGTCGACCTGTGGCGCCAGGAGGTGCGCGACCGCTACCTGGCGGCCAAGCGGGACGACCCGGCCCGGTTCGAGGCCCGGCTCAACCTGTCGTGGTCGAACTGGGGCTTCGGCCTGGAGGACCTCGCGGTCTCGTGCCGCCGCCTCGCCGACCACCAGGTCCCCTACATCGAGCTGCACGGCAACCACTACGGCCCAGACCTCGGCTACGAGGTCGAGGCGACCCGGCGGGTCCTCGACGAGCACGGGCTGCAGGTCTCGGGGGTGTGCGGCATGTTCTCCGACGACAACGACCTGTCGTCGAACCGGCCGATCCAGCAGCAGGCGGCCATCGACTACATCCGCCGCGAGGTGGCGTTCACCCAGGCGATGGGCGGGCACTACCTGCTCGTCGTGCCCGGGTCCGTCGGACGGCCCGAGGCGTACGACGCCTTCGAGGTCGAGCGCAGCGCCCGCGCGCTGCGGCTGGTGGCCGACGTCTTCACCGAGTCCGGCGTGAAGGCCGCCGTCGAGCCGATCCGGTCGGCCGAGGTGTCGCTGGTGCGCACGGTGGCCGACGCCGTCGACTACATCGCCCGCGTCGACCACCCCGGGGTGCAGCACATCAACGGCGACGTCTACCACATGCAGGTGGAGGAGGCGAACATCCCGAACGCCATCCTGGAGGCCGGCGACCGGCTGGTGAACCTGCACCTGGCCGACTCGAACCGGGAGGCGCTGGGCAAGGGGTCGATGGACCTCGACACGATCATCATGGCCCTCTACCTCATCGGCCACAACGCCCCGGGCCGCTTCGTGACCCCCGAGCCGCTGGGCCCCGGCGCGGGGCCGTACCCGGCCCGCAACGGCATGCCCGACCCGGCGGTGCTCGACGAGCTGGTGCGCCAGACGACGACCTGCTTGCGCGAGCGGGAGGACGCGGTGCGCGCCCTCGGTTGACCGCCCGTGGCCCCGCCCCGGCGCTGGTCGTCGGGGTGGGCGCCCCGGTGGTGTCAGACGGTGATGAGCGCCGACACGCTCTGCACGCCCATGGCGGCCAGCCGCTCGCGG
>JBHAES010000187.1:0-3625 GCA_041855725.1 Actinomycetota bacterium | reverse complement strand
CCTCGGCCCGCAGGTAGGCCAGCAGCCCGGTGAGCGACGCGTCGGCGTCGACGTCGACGTACGCGGCGACCGCGTCGACGAACGCGCCCAGCTGCGCCAGCGGCTCGTCGGTCGTCGCGGCGGCGGCGAGCTCGACGTCGAGGCCGAGGGTGGCGACCACCCGGCGCACCAGGTCGAGCACCGGCTCGGCGCTGTGCCGCCGCAGCTGCTCGAGCTCGGCCGCCGCGGCCGCGAACCGCTCCCGTGCCTGCGGCGAGTACGGGCCGTCACCGGGGTCTGACAACGCCTCGGTGAGCGACACGAGCTCGCTGGGGTCGACGTCGGCGACGGCCGCGTCGAGGGCCGCGGTGAGGGGGTCGTCGGCGGTGCCGGCGTCCTCGCCGCGGGCGCGGGCCAGCTCCCGGGCGCGGCGCCCCAGCAGCTCGAGGTCGCCGGGGCCGATGCGCCACCGCGGGCCGGTGAGCAGCCGCACGAGCGACGGGTTCTCGGTCACGTCGTCGAGCAGCCGCAGCACCGCCACCACGTCGGCGACCTCGGGCACCGACAGCAGCCCGCCGAGCCCCACGATCTCGACCGGGACGTCGCGGGCGGCGAGGGCGGCGTAGAGGGGGCCGATGTCGCCGTTGCGGCGCAGCAGGCACGCGATCTGCGACCAGGCCTGGCCGGTCGGGCCGGCCTCGGCGATCCGGTCGGCCACCCAGGCGACCTCGTCGGGCCACGACTCGAACGTGCCCGCCAGCACCAGCCCCGGCGGCGCGCCCTCGGGTGGGCGGAGCACGGCGTCGGACAGGTCGTAGGCGAGGGTGGGGTCGCTGCGCAGCGGCGCCGCCAGCGTGTTGGCGACCTCGAGGATGCGCGGCCCGCTGCGGCGGTTGACGGTGAGCGACATGCGGGCCGCCGGGGAGCCGTCGGCGCGGGGGAAGTCGCCGGGGAACTGGAGGATGTTGCTGGCCGCGGCCCCGCGCCACCCGTAGATCGCCTGGAACGGGTCGCCCACGGCGGTGACCGCGTGGCCCCGCCCGCGGGCGACGTCGGGACCGCTGAACAGGTGCTGCAGCAGCACGGCCTGCGCCGAGGAGGTGTCCTGGTACTCGTCGAGCAGCACCACGGCGAACTGGCGGCGCAGCGCCTCGCCGACACCGGGCACCTCGCGGGCGAGGCGGGCGGCGGCGGCCATCTGGTCGGCGAACTCGACGTAGCCGAGCTCGCGCTTGAGCCCCTGGTAGGCCCGGACGAGCGACGCCAGCTCGAGCCGTTCGCGGGCGACGGCGGTGGCGGCGCGCACCGACACGTACACGTTGCCGCGGTTGTTGCGGGGGGCGCCGGCGAGCTCGAGCAGGTGGGCGCGGGCCTGCTCGTCGAGCGCGTCGTCGTCGACGAGGTGGCTCTGCAGCTGCCCGTCGAGCGCGAGGAGGCGCTCGGTGACGGTGGCGGGTCGCAGCCGCGACAGGTGCTCGAACGGACCCGCCGCCGTGGCGACCACGCGGGCGGCGAGCCGGAACCGCGACGCCCCGGTGATCATGCGCGGGTCACCCTCGTAGCCGAGCCACAGGCCGTGCTCGCTCACCAGCCGCGCCGCGAAGGAGTCGTAGGTCATGACGACCTGCTCGCCGTCGTCGTCGACGCCGTCGGCGCTGAGCACCTGGGCGCGGACGAGCGCCGTACGGATCCGGTGCGCCAGCTCGGCGGCCGCCTTGCGGGTGAACGTCAGCCCGAGCACCTGGTCGGGCCGGACGGCGCCGGAGCCGACGAGCCACACCACCCGGGCCGCCATGACGGTGGTCTTGCCGGAGCCGGCGCCGGCGATGATGACGCCCGGCTCCAGCGGGGCGGTGACGGCCGCGAGCTGCTCGTCGGAGAACGCGATCCCGAGGGCGTCGGCGAGGTCGCCCGGTGTCCGGAGCCGGCCCCGCGGCGAGAACGGCACGACGCTCACGGCACCACCTGCCGACCCTCGGGGAGCGCTGGACAGCTGGCCGTGAACGGGCACCACTGGCACGCGCCGCCGCGCGTGGCGACGAACCGGTCGCGGGCCACCACGCGGGCAGCGGTGGCGAGGCGGTGGTGCACCCACGTCTCGTGGTCGAGCTGGGAGCCGACGTCGGCCCGGTCGGCCTCGTCGAGCATCGGCAGCGCCGGCTCGACGTCAAGGTGGGACCGCTCGTCGAGCGACGCCTGCCGCAGCACCTTCGGCGACGGCGACCCGGTGCCGTCGGGGTGGCGCAGGTAGACCACCTCGGCCCCGCCCAGCGCGACGCGGGGGCCGGCCAGGTCGGCGAACGCCCCTAGCCGGGCGGCGAGCTGGTAGACGCCCAGCTGGTCGTGGGCGGCGACCTCGTTGCGGGTCGGCACCGAGCGGCCCGTCTTGAAGTCGACGACGTGCAGCCGGCCCTGGCCGTCGCGGTCGAGCCGGTCGACGGTGCCGGTGAGCTCCAGCCGGTGGCCGGCCACCACCACGGGCACCGTGAACGGCACCTCGACGCCCAGCACCTCGCGGTGGGCGACCGTCTCGTGCCACACCGCCAGCCGCTCGAGCGCCAGGTCGGCCTCGGTGCGCTCGGTGTCGGACAGCCACACGGCGTCGAACGGGATCTGGTGCCACACCCGGTCGAGCCCCTCGGCGAGGGTGGTGGGGTCGGCGCCGGAGCGCATCGCGTGCTCGGCCAGCGCGTGCACCACGGTGCCGAACCCGGCCGACGAGGTGCGCCGCGCGTCGGCACCTGCCCGGCGCGAGAGGAACCAGCTGCGGGGGCACGCCAGCAGGCTGCCCACCTGGCTGCCGGAGAGCCGCAGCACCGGCTCAGCCGGCCGCCGGCCGCCGGAGACGTCGTGCAGCCCCCACCAGCGGGCCGGGTCGGCGGCGGGCACCAGCGGCCGGCCGGTGTCGTCGGTGGCGTCGGCGAGCCTGGCCAGCCGGTCGGCCGCCGCGAGCCGGGCGGTCGGGTGGCAGGTGGGGTCGACCGCCGTCCGCCGCAGGTCGGCGACCAGCCCGGCGAGGGTGAGGGGGCGGTGCGGCCGGCCGCGTACGGGCTGCGCCTCGACCCCGAGCTCGGCCAGGAACCGCGACGGCTGGTCGCCCTCCCCCTCGACCCCTTCGACAGCGGTGACGACCAGCCGCTGGGAGGCCCGGGTGCACGCCACGTAGAACAGCCGCCGCTCGGCGGCCAGCAGCGCCGACGCGCTGGGCGGCTCCCCCGGGCCGGACACGTCGATGCGGTCGGCCTCGAGCAGGGTGGAGCGCCGGCGGACGTCGGGCCACACGCCCTCCTGCACCCCGACCACCACGACGAGGGGCCACTCCAACCCTTTCGACCGGTGCGCCGTGAGCACCCGTACGCCGCCGGGACGTACGCCGGTCTCACGCGTGGTGTCGGCCGGGATCTGCTGCTGCGCCACCTCGGCGAGGAACGCGCCCACCCCGCGGGGACCGGTGACCTCGTCGGAGCGGGACGCCAGGTCGAACAGGGCGCACAGGGCGTCGAGGTCGCGGTGGGCGTGCCGTGCCGCGGCACCCCCGGCACCCACCTGCGCCGTGAGCCGGTCGGGCCACGAGGTGCCCCGCCACAGCCGCCACAGCGCCTCGTGGGCGCTGTCACCGCCCGCCACCCCCCGCGCCGTGGCATGG
>JBHAES010000186.1:0-7660 GCA_041855725.1 Actinomycetota bacterium | reverse complement strand
GCGCGGTCGTGGTCGCGTTCGTCAAGGGCCCCGCCGGCCGGCTGGTCGGGTTCGGTGTGTCGCTCGCCACGCTGGGCCTGGCCGTGGCGGTGGCGGTCCGCTACGTGCAGGGCGGCGCCGAGGGCCTCGCCGAGCAGGTGCCGTGGATCCGCGCGTTCGGCGCCTGGTACGCCCTCGGGCTCGACGGCATGGGCCTGCTCATGGTGCTCATGACCGCCCTGATCGTGCCGGTGGTGCTGCTCGCCGAGTGGCGTACGGGGGAGGACGCCACGTCCGGGCGCTGGGGCGTGGCCGCCTACAGCGCGCTCGTGCTCGCCCTCGAGTCGCTCGCCCTGTTCGTGTTCCTCGCCAGCGACGTGCTGCTGTTCTACTTCTTCTTCGAGGCGACCCTCATCCCGATGTACTTCCTCATCGGCGGCTGGGGCGGGGTGAACCGGCGGGCGGCGGCGGTGAAGTTCCTGCTCTACTCGCTGCTCGGCGGGCTCGTGATGCTGTTCAGCGTCATCGGCGTGGGCGTGGTGCAGGCCGACACCGGCACCCCGAGCTACCTGCTCAGCGACCTGACGCGCCTGTCGATCCCCGCGCACCTGGAGCCGTGGCTGTTCGCCGGGTTCATGATCGCGTTCGTCATCAAGGCGCCGATGGTGCCGCTGCACACCTGGCTGCCGGACGTGGCCGGTGAGGCGACGCCCGGGTCGTCGACGCTGCTCGTGGGCGTGCTCGACAAGATCGGCACCTTCGGCATGCTGAAGCTCTGCCTGGGGATCTTCCCGGAGACCTCGCGCGACGTGGCCCCGGTGATGATCGCCCTCGCCGTGGTGTCGGTGCTGTACGGGGCGCTGGCCGCCATCGGGCAGCGCGACCTGATGCGGTTCGTCGCCTTCACGTCGGTGAGCCACTTCGGCTTCATGGTCATGGGCATCTTCGCGTTCACCACCTCGTCGATCGCCGGCTCGGTGCTCTACATGCTCAACCACGGCTTCTCGACGGCGGCGATGTTCCTGGTGCTCGGCTTCCTGGTGCGGCGGCGCGGCTCGGCGCTGATCGCCGACACCCGCGGCGTGTTCCAGGTGGCGCCGGTGCTCGCCGGCCTGTCGCTCGTGGCGGGCCTGTCGTCGCTGGCGCTGCCCGGCACGGGCAGCTTCGTGTCGGAGTTCCTGGTGCTGGCCGGCACGTGGCAGCGCCACCCTGGCTGGGCGGCGGTCGCGCTGCTGGGCACGGTGCTGGCCGCCCTGTACGTGCTGTGGGTCTACCAGCGGGTCATGACGGGCCCGCCGACCGACGAGGTACGGGCGAGCGTCACCCGCGACCTCGACGGCCGCGAGCGGCTCGTGACGGCACCGCTCGTGGTCGTGCTGCTGGTGCTCGGGTTCTTCCCGAAGCCGGCCCTCGACGTGGTCGCGCCGCTGGTGCAGCAGACCATGAGCCACGTGGGCGTGGCTGACCCCGCGCCCGTCGCGAAGGGGACCAACCGATGAGCATCCTGGTCTCGGCCACCGACCTGCGGCTGCTGGCGCCGGTGGTCATCGTCTTCGTCGCCGCCCTCGTGGGGGTGCTCGTCGAGGCGTTCGCGCCGCGGCGGCTGCGGGCCCCGGCGCACCTGGGGGTGACGGTGCTGGCGCTCGTCGGCGCGCTCGTGCCGCTGTGCCTCACCTGGGGCACCGCGGCGGTCGTGGGTGAGGGCTCGGTCGCGGTCGACGGCGCCACCAAGCTGTGGTGGGGCCTGGTGCTCGGCTTCGGCCTGCTCGCCGCCCTGCTGATCGGGGAGCGCCGGCTCTACGGCGGCCTCACCGCGTTCGTGCCGATGGCGGCGGCCACGCCGTCGTCGGCGCAGGAGCGGCAGGCCGAGGAGGCCGGGCTCGAGCACACCGAGATCTTCCCGCTGCTGCTGTTCGCGGTCACCGGCATGCTGCTGTTCCCGGCCGCCACCGACACGCTCATGATGTTCGTGGCGCTGGAGATCTTCTCGCTGCCGCTCTACCTGATGTCGGGCCTGGCCCGTCGTCGTCGGCTGATGAGCCAGGAGGCGGCGCTCAAGTACTTCCTGCTGGGGTCGCTGGCGAGCGCGTTCTTCCTGTTCGGCGCCGCGCTGCTCTACGGCTACAGCGGCTCGTTCCAGCTCAGCGCCGTCGCGGCGGCCGCCGACCGCGGCCAGTCGCCGGCGGGGCTGCTGGTGCTGGGCATGGTGATGGTGCTGGTGGGCGTGCTGTTCAAGGTGGGCGTCGTCCCGTTCCACGCCTGGACCCCCGACGTCTACGTCGGCGCCCCGACCCCCGTCACCGCGTTCATGGCGATCTGCACCAAGGTGGCGGCCGTCGGTGGCCTGGTGCGGGTGCTGTACGTGGCGCTGCGCCCGGTCGAGACCGACTGGCGGCCGCTGCTGGCCGTGCTGGCCGTGCTGACCATGGCCGGCGGCGCCGTGCTCGCGATCGTGCAGACCGACATCAAGCGCATGCTCGCCTACTCGTCGATCGCCCACGCCGGGTTCCTGATCGTAGCCGTGGTCGGGTTCGACCCGGGCGGTGACGACCAGGTGCTGCGGGCCCCCAGCATCGGCGCGATCGCGTTCTACCTGGTCGCGTACGGGTTCGCCACCCTCGGTGCGTTCGCCGTGGTGACGCTGGTGCGCAGCGAGACCGGCGAGCAGAACCGGCTGTCGGCGTGGGCGGGCCTGGGCCGGCGGCACCCGGTGCTGGCGGGCGCGATGACGCTGTTCATGCTCAGCTTCGCGGGCATCCCGCTCACCGGTGGCTTCATCGGCAAGTGGGTGGCGTTCGGCACGGCCTTCCGGGCGGGCTACTGGTGGCTCGTGCTGGTGGCGGTGCTGCTGAGCCTGGTGGCCGCCTACTTCTACCTGCGCGTGATCGCCGTCATGTACCTGACTGACGAGCCCGAGCCGGGCACCGACCCCGCGGTGGCGGCCGCGGCGACCGCCGAGGTGCGTGATCCCGGTCTCGGAACGTGGATCGTGATCGTCACGGGGTGCGTGGCGACGCTGGTGCTGGGTATCGTCCCAGGGTGGCTGCTCGACGTGGCCGAGATGTCGAGCCAGGTCCTGCGCTGAGCCAGGTCCGGTACGAGCAGCGAGACCGACGGGGAGGTGTCACGTGGCCGACGAGCGGAGCGTCGACGAGGCCGCCGACGAGGCGTTGCGGCGGTGGGGTGAGCGCATGCTGGCCCGGGTCGACGAGGGTCTGCGCGAGGCGGCCGCCGGCGACACGCCGTTCGTCACCGAGGTGGCGCGTCACGTCACGATGGCGGGCGGCAAGCGGTTCCGGCCGATGCTGGTGATGCTGGCGTCGCGGCTGGTCGACGCGCCTGACGAGGACGACGTGGTGCGGGCGTGCCTGGTGGTGGAGCTCACGCACGTGGCGAGCCTCTACCACGACGACGTGATGGACGAGGCGGTGCTGCGGCGGGGTGCGCCGTCGGCGAACGTCCGGTGGCGGAACTCGATCGCGATCATGGCTGGCGACTTCTTGTTCTCGCGGGCGTCGTCGCAGGTCATCGCGCTGGGGATCGACTTCATCGAGCTGCAGGCGGCCACGTTCGCGCGGCTGGTGCAGGGGCAGATCGCCGAGCTGGTGGGCCCGGTCGACGGGGCCGACCCGTTGGCGCACTATCTGCAGGTGGTGACCGACAAGACGGGCTCGCTCATCGCCACGTCGGCCCGGTTCGGGGGCATGGTGGCCGGTGCCGACGACGAGGTGCTCGACGCGTTGACCCGTTACGGCGAGGAGATCGGGGTGGTGTTCCAGCTCTCCGACGACCTCATCGACATCACGGGGGGCACCACGGGCAAGACGCCGGGCACCGACCTGCGCGAAGGGGTGCGGACCCTCGCGACGCTCATGCTGGGGCGGTCCGCCGACCCCGCCGACGCCGAGCTGCGCGACCTCGTCTCGCGGCCGCTCGACGACGCCGAGGTCGCCCGGGCGCTGGAGCTGTTGCGCCACCACCCGGTCATGGACGAGGCCCGCGCCGAGATCGCCCGCCGCGCCGCCCGGGCCCGCAGCCACCTCGCCCCGCTGCCCGACGGCCCCGCCAAGCGCGCCCTCACCGGGCTCTGCGACACGGTCGTCACCCGCACCGCGTGACGAGAAGACTCATGACCCAGGAACGCATCGACGCCGCTGTCCAGGAGTTCTACGCCCGCGTCGACGAGGGGGCCCGGCTCACCACGCTGAGCGCCGCCGGGCGGGTCGAGCTGGAACGCACCCAGGCACTCGTCCGACGCCTGCTCACCGCCCCGGGGCGGGTGCTCGACGTCGGGGGAGCCACCGGGGTCCACGCCACCTGGCTGGCAGCCGACGGCCACGACGTCACGCTGGTCGACCCGGTGGCCGAGCAGGTGCGCCGCGCCGCCGAGGTCGGCACGTTCGAGGCGCGCGTGGGCGACGCCCGTGCCCTCGAGCTCGGTGACGCGAGCTTCGACGCGGCGCTGCTGCTCGGCCCGCTCTACCACCTGCACGCGCGGGCCGACCGGCTGCGGGCGCTGGCCGAGGCGGTGCGGGTGGTGCGGCCCGGTGGCACCGTCGTGGCCGCCGGCATCACCCGGTTCAGCGCCATCGGGTCGGGGATGCTGTGGGGCGACCCGGTCGGGCAGCGGGAGGTGGACCTCGTCGCCACGGGCGTCTGGGACGGCTCCGGCCCCTTCCCCGTGGCGCACCTGCACACCAGCGACGAGCTGGAGCACGAGCTGGCCGAGGCCGGCTTGGTCGGGGTCGAGTCGGTGTGCGTGGAGGGCCCGATGGGCCTGGTGCTCGAGTTCGCCGACCCCGGCGACGAGGAGCTGCACGCCGCGGCCATGCTGGCGGCCGAGCGGCTCGGCGCCACCCGCGGCGCCAAGGAGTGCGGCCCTCACCTGCTCGCCTGGGGCCAGGTGCCCCTCACCGCGTAGCCGGTGCCGTACGCCCGGTCGCCGGGACCCGCAGGCCCGTCGGCGTCGGTTCCGGTCCCCACACCGACGGTCTCGTACGGGGGCAGCATGCGTCGCGGCTGGTGCCGGCCGCGCACACCCGAACATCGCCGAACGATGATAGCATCGTCTTGTGACGATGATTGAGGAGTCGGTGGTCGACGCGACGGCGACCACCGCGTACGCCCACCTGTTCCAGGCGCTGGCCGAGCCGGCCCGGCTCTCGATCGTGCAGCACCTGGCCTCGGGCGAGCACCGGGTCCGTGACCTCGTGGCCCACCTGGGGCTGGCCCAGTCGACGGTGAGCAAGCACGTGGCGTTCCTCGTGCAGTGCGGGCTGCTCACGGCGCGGCCCGACGGGCGGTCCACCTGGTACGCCCTCGCCGAGCCCGGGCTGCTGCGCGACCTGGTCGCGGCTGCGGAGCGGGTGCTGGCGGCCACGGGCAGCCCCGCGGTGCTCTGCGGGCACCTGCGCCCCCCCGAGCGGGGGGAGCGGTAGCCATGGGCATCGGCCACAGCCACGGGCACAGCCACGACCATGGCGCGGTGGGGCAGCCGGGAGACGACCGGGGGCGGCTGCGGGTCGCGTTCGGCATCACCGTCACCATCGTCGCGGCGCAGGCGGTGGGGGCCGTAGTCACCGGCAGCCTCGCGCTGCTGACCGACACCGCGCACGCGGTCGCCGACGCCTCCGGGCTGCTCGTCGCGCTCGTCGCCGCGACCCTCGTGCTCCGGCCGCCGAGCCCGCAGCGCACGTGGGGCTTCCGGCGGATCGAGGTCGTCGCCGCCCTCGGCCAGTCGGCGCTGCTGCTCGTCGTCGGCACGTACGCGGCCGTGGAAGGGATCGGCCGCTGGTTCGACCCGCCCGAGGTGCCGCCCACCGAGCTGCTCGTGTTCGGCGTCATCGGCCTCGTCGCCAACGTGGTGGCGGTCGGCGTCCTCGCCTCGCACCGGGGCGAGAACCTGACGATGCGGGCCGCGTTCCTCGAGGTGCTCAACGACGCCCTCGGCTCGCTGGGCGTGATCGCCGCCGCCGTCGTGATCGCCGTCACCGGGTTCCAGCAGGCCGACGCCGTCGCCGGCATGTTCATCGCCGCCCTCATCGTGCCTCGGGCCTGGCGGCTGCTGCGCGAGACGACCCGGGTGCTGATGGAGTTCACCCCGGCCGGCCTCGACCTCGACGAGGTGCGGGCCCACATCCTGGCGCTCGACCACGTCCGTGGGGTGCACGACCTGCACGCCTCCACCATCGCGACCGGGCTGCCGACCCTGACCGCCCACGTCGTCGTCGACGACGAGTGCTTCACCGACGGCCACGCCGCCGCCATGCTGGGCCAGGTACGGGCCTGCGTCGCCGAGCACTTCGAGGTGTCGGTGCACCACTCGACCTTCCAGATCGAGACCGCCGCCATCGCCGCCCAGGAGCCCGCCGGCACCCGGCACCGCTGAGCCCGCGCCGGTCGAGCCACGTCTCGTACGTGCCTCTCGTACGCTGCGAGCGCCCGGGTGCCAGAGGCGCGCGGTGAGCGGGGAGGTACGACGACCGTCACCGCGGGACGACCTCGGCTCCTGCCCCTCGGGCCCTGCGCCGACGCCACTGGCCCAGCCGCGCGGGCGGGATGGATAGGCTCACGGGATGGACCTCGACGACCTGCTCGGTTGGCGCGACGACTACGTGATCCGCTCCAGCGGAGCCGGCCCGCGGGGGCGGCTGCCGCTCACCGACGAGCTGCTGCGCACGGCGCCGTCGGGCGACCTGTTCGGCATGACGCAGGCCGTGGGCATGGGCTGGGACCCGGCCGACCTCGACCGCCCCCAGGTGATGGTGCTGTCGACGTCCGGCGGGCTGCGGGCCCCCGACGGCAGCCCCGTCGCGCTGGGGCTCCACACCGGGCACTGGGAGGTCGGCCTGCTCGTGGAGCGGGCCGCGCGACGGCTGCGGGACCTGGGGGCGATGCCGTTCTCGGCCACCGTCACCGACCCGTGCGACGGCCGCAGCCAGGGCACCACCGGCATGCTCGACAGCCTGCCCTACCGCAACGACGCCGCCACCGTGATGCGCCGCCTCGTCCGCTCGCTGCCGCAGCGGCGGGCCGTCGTGGGGGTGGCCACCTGCGACAAGGGGCTGCCGGCCATGATGATGGCGCTGGCCGGGTCGGGTGACGTGCCCGTGGCCCTCGTGCCCGGCGGCGTCACCCTGCCCGCCGTGGGCGGCGAGGACCTCGGCACCGTGCAGTCGATCGGCGCCCGCTACGCCCACGGCGAGCTGACCCTCGCCCGGGCCGCCGAGGTGGGCTGCACGGCGTGCGGGTCGGCGGGCGGCGGCTGCCAGTCCCTCGGCACCGCGGCCACCGCGCAGGTGGTGGCCGAGGCGCTCGGCCTCGCCCTGCCCCACACCGCCCTCGCCCCCTCGGGGCAGCCGATCTGGCTGGCGTCGGCGGCCGCCGCGGCCGCGGCCGTGCTGGCGCAGCGCGAGATGGACGTCGAGGTGCTCGTCGTCGACAATGCGCCGAGCACCGGGGCCACCCGTGCCCGGCTCGCGCACCTGAGGGATACCCGCCTGCGCATCATCGATGCGCCCACACCGGGGCTGTCGGGCGCGCGCAACCGCGGGGTGCGGGAGGCTGGGGGCGAGATCCTCGCCTTCACCGACGATGACGCGCTGGTCTCCCCCTACTGGTTGCGCGCGCTGGCCGAACCGTTCGCCGCGGACCTGACCCACCGGGTGGGGGGGACCACCGG
>JBHAES010000185.1:0-7949 GCA_041855725.1 Actinomycetota bacterium | reverse complement strand
GGGTGAACCTCATCGGGGAGCACACCGACTACAACGCCGGTCTGGTGCTGCCGATCGCGCTGCCGCACCGTACGTTCGCGGCCGCGCGCCGCCGCCCGGACCGGACGCTGCGGCTGGTCTCCACCGGCGGCGACGGGGGGTGCGAGATCGCCCTCGACGACATCGGACCCGGCCGACCCGCCGGCTGGGCGCGCTACCCGGCGGGGGTGCTGTGGGCGCTGGGGCTCGCCGGCCACGAGGTGGGCGGGCTCGACGTGGCGTTCGCCTCCACGGTGCCCATCGGGGCCGGGTTGTCGAGCTCGGCGGCCATCGAGGGGGCGGCCGCGGCGGCCGCCTCCGACCTGTTCGGGCTCGGGCTGCTGGCCTCCGACGAGACGCGGGCCCGGCTGGCGGGGCTGTGCCAGCGCGCCGAGAACGACATCGCGCTCGCCCCCACCGGCGGCATGGACCAGGCCGCGTCGCTGCGGGCCCGGCGCGGCCACGCGCTGCTGCTCGACTGCCGCGACGGCACCGTCACCCACCAGCCGTTCGACCTGGCCGGGCACGGGCTGACGCTCGTGGTGATCGACACCCGCGCCGCCCACGAGCTGGCCGACGGGCAGTACGGGGAGCGTCGCGCCGCCTGCGAGGCCGCCGCCGCCGAGCTCGGCGTCGCGACGCTGCGCGAGGTGTCCCCCGACGACCTCGACGCCGCGCTGGGCCGGCTCTCCAGCGACCTCCTGCGCCGCCGGGCCCGCCACGTGGTCACCGAGATCGCCCGGGTCCAGGCCGCCGTCGAGGCGCTGGCCGCCACCGACTTCGTACGGCTCGGCGCACTGTTCGTCGCCTCGCACGCCTCGCTGCGCGACGACTTCGAGGTCAGCTGCGCCGAGCTCGACACCGCGGTGGACGCCGCGCTGGCGGCCGGGGCCCTGGGGGCCCGGATGACCGGCGGCGGGTTCGGTGGCTCCGCGATCGCCCTCGTCGACTCGGGCGGGGCCGACCGTGTCGTCACCGCCGTCGCGCGGGCGTTCGCCGACCGCGGGTTCCGACCCCCGGCCTGCTTCGCCGCGGTCGCCGACGCGGGCGCCCGCCGGACGGCGTGAGCCTGTCTGCGAGGCGCCCCTGACCGGGCGGCGCCGGCGGCGTACGATCGGCTGTGCCCGGCTCGGTAGCGCCGCCGTCCCCTCGGTCGCAGCGCCGCACCACGCCGAGCGACACCGACGAGACGGAAGGCGCGCACATGAAGGGGATCCCGGGATCGGTCCGAGCTGACGTCGAGCGGCTGAAGCGTGAGGTGGCCGCGCTGCACGCGCTGCTGCCGGCCAACGGCCTGGTGGTGTGGACCGCCGGGAACGTCTCGGCGCGGGTGCCGGGCACCGACCTGCTCGTGATCAAGCCGTCGGGGGTGCTCTACGACGAGCTCACGCCCGAGGCGATGGTGGTCACCGACTTCGACGGCACCCTCATCGAGGGCGACCGGGCACCGTCGTCCGACACGTTCGCCCACGGCTACGTCTACGCGCACATGCCCGAGGTGGGCGGGGTGGTGCACACCCACTCCGACTACGCCACGGCGTGGGCGGCGCGCCGCGAGCCGATCCCGTGCGTGCTCACGATGATGGCCGACGAGTTCGGCGGCGACATCCCGGTGGGCCCGTTCGCGCTCATCGGTGACGACTCGATCGGGCGTGGCATCGTCGAGACCCTGCGCGAGTCGCGGTCGCCCGCGGTGCTCATGGCCCAGCACGGCCCGTTCACCGTCGGCAAGGACGCGAAGGCGGCGGTCAAGGCGGCCGTCATGCTCGAGGACGTGGCCCGCACCGTGCACCTGGCCCGCCAGCACGGCGAGCCGCAGCGCATCGACCAGGCCGACATCGACTCCCTCTACGCCCGCTACCAGAACGTCTACGGGCAGC
This sequence comes from Actinomycetota bacterium, assembly GCA_041855725.1. Lineage (GTDB taxonomy): Bacteria > Actinomycetota > Actinomycetes > Propionibacteriales > Propionibacteriaceae > JBHAES01. The sequence goes on along the minus strand of JBHAES010000185.1, from coordinate 6,051 downwards.
GGTAGCCGGCCACGTCGCAGCAGGAGCAAAGGAGCACCCATGGCATCGATCTGGTTCCTCACCGGCAGCCAGCACCTCTACGGACCCGAGGTGCTGGGGCAGGTCGCCGACCAGTCCCGCACGATCTCCGACGCGTTGGCGGCCGCCGACGAGGTGGTGGTCGACGTGGTGGCCAAGCCGGTGCTCACCGACACCGACGCGATCCGGCGGTGCCTGCTCGACGCCAACGGCGACGACGACTGCATCGGCGTGATCGCGTGGATGCACACGTTCTCGCCGGCGAAGATGTGGATCACGGGGCTCGACCAGCTGCGCAAGCCGCTGCTGCACCTGCACACCCAGGTGAACCGCGACCTGCCGTGGGACACCATCGACATGGACTTCATGAACCTCAACCAGGCCGCCCACGGCGACCGGGAGCTCGCCTACGTCGAGACGCGGCTGCGGGTGCCGCGGGCCACCATCGCCGGCCACGTCTCCGATCCCGAGGTGCGGCGCCGGGTGGGCGTGTGGGCGCGGGCGTGCGTGGGCGCGGCAGCGTTCCGCACCCTCAAGGTGGTGCGCTTCGGCGACAACATGCGCTACGTGGCGGTGACCGAGGGCGACAAGGTCGAGGTGGAGCGCCGTCTCGGCACGTCGGTGAACACGTACGGGGTGAACGAGCTCGTCGCCGTGGTGGACGCGGTCACCGACGCCGAGGCCGACGCGCTGGTGACCGAGTACTGCGACCGCTACGACGTGGCTCCCGAGCTGCGCCCGGGCGGTGACCGGGCTGAGTCGCTGCGCTACGCGGCCCGGCAGGAGGTGGCGCTGCGCCGCTTCGTGGTCGACGGCGGCTACGGCGCGTTCACCACCTCGTTCGAGGATCTCGGCGGGCTGCGTCAGCTGCCGGGCCTCGCGGTGCAGCGGCTGATGGCCGACGGCATCGGGTTCGGCGGCGAGGGCGACTGGAAGACCGCCGTGCTCGGCCACGCGCTCAAGGCTGCGGCGAAGGGCCTGCCCGGCGGCACCTCGTTCATGGAGGACTACACCTACCACCTGGAGCCCGGCAACAACCTCGTGCTCGGCGCCCACATGCTCGAGGTCTGCCCGTCCATCGCCGCCGCGACGCCCCGCATCGAGATCCACCCGCTCGGCATCGGCAACCGCGAGGACCCGGTGCGCATGGTGTTCGACGCCGCGCCCGGGGCCGCGGTCACCCTCGGCCTGGCCGACCTCGGCGACCGGCTGCGGTTCGTCGCCAGCGAGATCGAGGTGGTGCCTGTGCCGCACCCCATGCCGAGGCTCCCGGTCGCGCGGGCGGTGTGGCGGCCGCTGCCCGACTTCGCCACCGCCACGGAGTGCTGGCTCGCCGCCGGCGGGCCGCACCACACCGTGCTGTCGACCCAGCTGGGCGCCGAGCACCTGGAGCACCTCGCGGTGATGACCGGCATCGAGCTCGCCCTCGTCGACCGCGACACCACGGTGCGGGCCTTCGGCCACCAGCTGCGCTGGTCGGCCGCCTACCACCGGCTCGCCGGGGGGCTGTGAGACCCGGGACGAGCCAGGGTTGAGTCTCCTCGACTCAGGGCTACGCTTGTTAGCAGTCGACCTGTCAGAGTGCTAACCGAGCACCGCTACCAGAGGAGTTCCCCATGGCTCGTCCCTTCGACCCGTTCCGTGATCTCGACCGGCTCTTCGGCGAGACCCAGCGCACCCTCGGCATGCCGCTCGACCTCGTGCGGCGCGACGAGGTCTTCGAGGCGTCCATCGACCTGCCCGGCGTCGACCCGGCCAGCATCGACATCGACGCCGAGGAGCGCACCCTCACGATCCGCGCCGTCCGCCGCCCGTCGGCCGACCAGGGCGCGCAGTGGCTCGTCCGCGAGCGGCCCGCCGGCACGTTCGCCCGCCAGCTGTCCCTGGGCAGCGGGCTGGCGCTCGATCAGATCGAGGCCTCGTACGAGGACGGGGTGCTGCGCATCTCGATCCCGGTCGCCGAGGCGGCCAAGCCCCGCAAGATCGCCGTCGTCCACGCCGGCCGCCAGATCGAGGGCGAGGCGACCGTCGCCGACTCCCCGGCTGACCCGACCGAGGGCGAGGACCCGCGCCTCGACGACGAGCAGCACTGACGTCCAGCCCCGCCGGGGCCGTACGTGACGACACCACCGGGCCGCCGGTCACCGCCGGCGGCCCGGGCACGTCCGGGGCCGGGGCCGAGGGCGGGTCGTGGCGTGAGGGCACCACGCCGAGGCCGCCCGCACCCACCCTCGCGCCCAGCGCGACCCCGTACGCTGGGGGAGCACCCGAGCAGGAGAGGAACATGGCTGACGAAGCGGGCACCCGCGACCCGGGCGACCTGGGGCGCGTGCTGGTGATCATCCCCACCTACAACGAGATCGAGAACATCGACATCATCACGAGCCGGCTGCGCACGTCGGCTCCCGAGGTCGACATCCTGATCGCCGACGACAACTCCCCCGACGGCACCGGTCGGCGCGCCGACGAGCTGGCCGCCGACGACGACCACATCAAGGTGCTGCACCGCAAGGGCAAGGAGGGCCTGTCGGCCGCCTACCTGGCCGCGTTCCGGTGGGGGCTGGAGCGTGACTACGACGTGCTCGTCGAGTTCGACGCCGACGGGTCGCACCAGCCCGAGGAGCTGCCGAAGCTGCTCGCCGCCCTCAAGCACGCCGACATGGTGAAGGGGTCCCGGTGGGTCAAGGGCGGCAGCGTGGTGAACTGGCCCAAGTCGCGCGAGCTGCTGTCGCGCGGCGGGTCGCTCTACACCCGCCTCATGCTCGGGATCCCGGTCAAGGACATCACCGGCGGCCTCAACCTGTTCCACGCCCGGGTGCTGCGCGCGATCATCGACGACGTGCAGGCCGGCGGCTACGGGATCCAGCGCGACCTGACCTGGCTCGCCTACCGCAGGGGCTTCCGCATCGTCGAGGTGCCGATCGAGTTCGTCGAGCGGGAGCGCGGCGCCTCCAAGCTCGGCAAGGACGTGTTCGTCGAAGCCCTCAAGAAGACCACCCAGATGGGGCTGCGGCACCGCGGCTCGCAGCTGCGGCGACTGCTGCGCCGCAAAGGACGCGCCCCGGTGACCGGTACGTCGACCGCCGCGACTCCCCCGGCTGCCTCCGGCGGCACCCGCGAGACGCCGGGCGACGACGCGTGACCTGAGCCGGGGTGGCCGGCCGCGAGGTCCCCGAGGCGCCGCGCCTCAGTCCCCGACCAGCTCGCCCCGCTCCCGCAGCTCAGCGACGATCTGGGCGTGGCGGGCCTCGTCGAGGCGGTGGAAGCGCAGGTAGACGAGGTAGCCGAGGGCGATCAGCACGGCGGGCACCACCATCATTGCCACCTTCATGATCAGCAGCCCCTCGGCGGTGACGTCGTCGGGGGTGCGGGCGGCGTTGATGCCCGACACCACCACGGTCACCGCCACCACCTGGTTGGCCACGGCGCCGCCGATCTTGTTGATGATCGGCTGCAGGGCGAAGGTGACCGCCTGGTTGCGGCGGCCGAGCTTCCACTGCCCGTACTCGACCGTGTCGGTGATGAGCATGAGCATGATCAGGGTCACCCAGGCCTGCCCCCCGTACAGCAGCAGCCCGGCCACGACGATCACGGGCAGCTGCATCGGGGCGACGAACATCACCAGGTAGCCGACCAGCACGCACCCGACGGCCACCGAGTAGCCGGCACGGCGACTCAACCGACGGCTGACGAGGGGGAACAGCAGGTAGCCGAGCACCTGCGCCACCCCGAGGGTGATGCCGAACGGGGTGTACATGGCCTCGTCGCGGTAGGCGTACTTGAAGAAGTAGAGCCCGAACGACGTGGTGATGATGCACCCGACCATGAACAGGGCCGAGGCCACCACCACGGCGAGGAGCTGGTCGTTGCGCAGCACCACCGCACCGACCTCGCGCAGCGTGGTCCGCGGCTGCGGCGTCACGAGACCCGGCTCCCGGACCCCGACCAGGGTGACGCACTGGCCGGCGAGCATCACCACGACGATCCCGACGGCGAGCCACCACCAGGCGCTCACGGGCCCCGTGACCGCCGCCAGCGCCCCCGTGAGCGGCACGATGCCGCCGACCACGCAGAACACGCCCACCGTGGCGACGACCTTGGCGATCGCCCCGATCCGCTCCCGCTCCCTCGCCACCACGGTGAGCGCCGGCAGCAGCGACCAGTACGGGATGTCGTTGGCGGTCCACGCCAGGCTCCACAGCAGGTAGACCACCCCGAACCAGGCGACCGCCCCCCAGCCGCTGCTGCCCGGGTCGGTGAACAGCAGCACCGTCATCACGGCCGACGCCACGGCCCCGCCGGCGATCCACGGCTTGAACTGGCCCCACCGGCTGCGGGTGTTGTCGACGACGGCACCCATGAGCAGGTCGGTCACCACGTCGACGAGGCGGGCGGCGAGGACGATCCAGGAGATCCCCAGCAGGGTCTCGTCGTCCAGGTCGAGCACGTCGGAGAGGAAGAACGTCAGGTAGAGCGACACGAGGGTGTAGACCATGTCGCGGCCCAGCGTGCCGAGGCCGAAGGTCCACCGGTTGCGTACGTCAGGCTGCGTCACGCGTGGAGCGTACCGAGCCACCCAGGGCGGCCCCGCACCGGCCGCCGGCACCGGCCGAGACCGACGGATCCAGACGACCACTTCCTGTGCAACGTTTTCCACGGGTACCGTGCCAGCAGGGAACGGCGCCGTTCCCCCGACAGGAGGTCCCCCATGCCTGATGCCACACCCCGCCCCGACACCGTCACGGTCTGCGACGGCGGCCACATCTTCGCCGAGCCGACCCGACCGGTGAGCTCCCGGTTCATCCTCACCCTGGTCTTCGCCCAGTTCGTGTTCTTCGTGGCGCTGCTGGGTCCAGCGATCATCGGCATCGGCGTGAAGGTGCAGACGATCGTGCCCGACGACCAGAAGACCAGCGCGTTGGCGATCGTGGCCGGGTTCGGTGCGCTGTGCGCGGTGATCGGCAACGTCGTCTTCGGCCGGCTCTCCGACCGCACCACCTCCCGGTGGGGGCGGCGCCGGCCCTGGATCGTCGCCGGCACCGTCGTGATGACAGCGGCGTTCGTGATCATGGCGCTGGGCCCCAACGTGCTCGTGGTCACCATCGGCTGGTCGCTGGCCCAGCTGGGCGCCAACGCCACCCTGGCCCCCTTCATCGCCACCATCGCCGACCAGGTGCCCACCTTCCAGCGCGCGTCGGTGTCAGCCCTGCTGGGCATCGCCCAGAACGTGGGCGTGCTCGGCGGATCGTTCGTCGCCGAGCGGTTCGCCGACAACATGGTGATGCTCTTCGTGGGGCCCGCCGTGCTCGCCATCGGCGCCATGACCCTCTACGCGTTCGTGCTGCCCGACCAGCGGCTGCCCCAGAAGCCGCCGGCGATGTCGCTCAAGGACGTGCTGCACACCTTCTGGGTGAACCCGGTCCAGCATCCCGACTTCGCGCTCGCCTGGTGGTCGCGGTTCCTCATCACGCTCGCCACCTTCATGTTCACCACGTTCCGGCTCTACTTCTTGCAGGACCGGCTCGACGTGCCGCGGGCCGACGCCCCCGCGGTCGTGACGATGGGCATCCTCATCTACACGGTCGTGCTCGTGGTCGTCGGCTGGGTGGCCGGCAAGATCTCCGATGTCACCGGTCGGCGCAAGCTCCTCGTCGCTGGCTCCACCCTGCTGTTCGGCGTCGGCACGGTGCTGCTCGCCCACGTCGATACCGTGACCGGCTTCTACGTCTGCGAGGCGATCCTCGGGCTCGCGTTCGGCATCTACGTGGGCGTCGACCTGGCGCTGGTCGTCGACGTGCTGCCCAACCCCGACGACTCCGGCAAGGACCTCGGCGTGTTCAACATCGCCAACGCCCTGCCCCAGACGTTCGCCCCGATGGTCGGTGGCGTGCTGCTGAGCATCGGCAGCGCCACCAACCAGAACTACGACCTGCTGCTCTACAGCGCCGGAGTCGCCGCCCTCGTCGGCGCCGCCGTGGTGCTGCCGATCAAGAAGGTGCGGTAGCCCTTTGAACGGGACCCGCCGCGTCGCTT
>JBHAES010000184.1:0-6640 GCA_041855725.1 Actinomycetota bacterium | reverse complement strand
GTCTCACTCCATGAAGCGCAGGATCCTGTTCGGCGGCGCCGCAGCCGCCACCCTCCTCGGCGCGGCCGGGTGCACCACGCGCGGCACCGCCACCGGCGGCGCCTCCAGCGCCGCGGCCTACCCCACCAAGGACGTCACCCTCATCGTGCAGGCGGCGGCCGGAGGCGGCTCCGACCTGTCGTCACGGGCGCTCGCCACCGCGATGGAGCCGGTGCTCGGCAGGTCGATCATCGTCGAGAACCGTCCCGGCGCGTCGGGGTCCACGGCGATGCTGTACGTCAAGGGCCGCCCCGCGGACGGCTACACCATCGGCTTCGGCCCCGTCGAGATCTCCATGCTCGGCAGCCGCAACTTCGACATCAAGCCCAGCGACTACGACCTGCTCGGCCAGATCATGCTGGGCCCGGGCGTGCTGTCGGTGCCGGCCGACTCGCCCTACAGCACGCTCAAGGAGTTCGTCGACCACGCCCTGACCAGCGAGGTCACCATCTCCAACTCGGGCGCCGGGTCCATCTGGGAGATGCTCGGCGCGAGCCTCGCCGCCGAGACCGGCGCCAAGGTCAAGCCGGTGCCGTTCGACGGCGGTGCCCCTGCGGTGACCGCGGTGCTGTCGCACCAGGTCGACGCGTCTGCCTCCGGCGTCAACGAGGTGAAGACCCACCTCGCCGACAAGAAGCTGAAGGTGCTGGCGATCTTCCACTCCGAGCGCCACCCCGAGATGCCCGACGTCCCGACCGCGACCGAGCAGGGCTACCCCATCGAGATCGGCGGCTGGGGCGGCATCTACGCGCCCAAGGGCCTGCCCGCCGACGTCAGGACCACGCTCGAGGCGGCCATCAAGAAGGCCGTCGAGACCCAGTCCTACCGCGACATCATCACCAAGTCCGGCAACCTGGTCGTCTACAAGTCGGCGGCGGAGTTCACCGCCTTCGCCGAGGCCGAGTACCAGCGCTTCGCGAAGCTGCTGAAGAGCTGACGATGGCCGACGACGACACCCCCGCCGTGGCGGCCGACGAGCCGGGTGCCGCGGTGGACGCAGCCGCCGGGGCGGAGGTCTCGTACGAGGCGGCGCCGTCACCGGTCATGGAGAAGGCGGTGGCGGCGGGCAGCCTCCTGCTCGGCCTGGCGATGCTCGTGGGCGCCCGGTCCATCCACGTCCGCGCCGAGACCGGTGGCCTCGACCCGCGCGCGTGGCCCACGGGCATCGCGATCGGTGTCCTCGTCGCGGCCGGGTGGGTGACGTTCAACGCGCTCACGCACCGCCGCGGCGAGCGCGACGTCGACCGCTCGACCCGGCGCGGCTGGGCCCAGGTCGCGATCACGGTGGCCCTCACCGCGCTGGTGCTGGTGCTGTGGCAGCTCGGCCTCAGCTTCCTGCTGCTCGGCGGGCTCTACCTGGTGGCGCTCAACTGGGTCTACGGGCTGCGCACCTGGCGGTCGCTGCTGCTGTTCCCGGCCGTCATCGTCGTGATCCTCTACGTCGTGTTCATGCTCGTGCTGGGGGTGCGGCTGTGAACCCGGTCATCCAGGGGATCGAGGCCCTCCTCGACCCCGTCGCGCTGCTCTGCCTGGCGGTCGGCCTCGGCATCGGCCTGCTCGTGGGCCTGTTCCCGGGGCTGACGATCTCGATGGCGGTCGCGCTCGCCACCTCGTTCACGCTCACCCTCGAGCCGGCGCAGGGCCTGGCGATGCTGCTGTCGATCTACGTCGCCGCCCAGTACGGCGACCGGATCCCCTCGATCCTCGTCAACACCCCCGGCACCCCGGCGGCGGTCGCGACCACCCTCGACGGCTACCCCATGGCGAAGAAGGGGCAGGCGGGCCTCGCCCTGTCGATCTCGGCGATCGCCACCACCGTCGGCATCCTCGTCTCGATGCTGGTGTTCGTGTTCCTGGCCCAGCCGATCGCGTCGCTGGCGCTGCGGTTCGGCCCGTACGAGATGTTCGCGCTCGTCGTGTTCGGGCTCACCATCATCATCTCGATCGCGGCCCGTTCGGTGGCGAAGGGGATCCTCGCCGGCTTCCTCGGCCTCGCGCTGGCCACGGTCGGGCTCGACCCGATCACCGCCGACGAGCGGTTCACGTTCGGCAACCAGGAGCTCACCGGCGGCCTCGACTTCATCGCCCTCATCATCGGCCTGTTCGGCATCACCGAGGTGCTCGACCAGGTGCTCACCTACCACGCCCAGCGGCAGCGGCCCATCAGCTCGCTCGGCCGCTGGTGGCCCAACCGCGCCGAGCTGCGCCGGGCCGCCAAGCCGATGGGCGTCTCGGGCCTGGTCGGCGTCGTCATCGGCGTCGTGCCGGCCGTCGGCGGCGACATCGCCGGCCTCATCGGCTGGAACCGCGCCAAGGCCGTCTCCCAGCACCCCGAGGAGTTCGGCAAGGGCACCATCGAAGGGGTCGTCGGCTCCGACACCGCGTCCAGCGCCACCCTCGGCGGCTCGCTGACCACCACCTTGTCGCTCGGCATCCCCGGCGACTCGGTGATGGCGATCATGCTCGGCTCCATGGTGATCTGGGGCATCCAGCCCGGGCCCACCCTGTTCTCGCAGCGTCCCGACCTGATCGCCACCATCGCCACCATCATGATCGTCGCCACGCTGGTGTCGACCGCGGTGAGCCTCGTCCGCACCCGGGGGATGACCAGGCTGCTCGACCTGCGGCCGCAGTGGATCTGGGGCATCATCCTGGTGTTCTGCATCGTCGGCACCTACGCCACCACCACCAACGTGGCGACCGCCGCCCAGATGCTCGCGTTCGGGGTGCTCGGCCTCCTGCTGCGCCGGATCGGCATGCCCGCCGGCCCGGTCGTGCTCGGCTTCCTGCTCGGGCCGCTCGCCGAGGCCAACCTGCGCCGGGCCATGCTCATCGGCGACGCCACCGGGTTCCTCACCCGCCCGATCGCGCTCGCGCTGCTGCTGCTCGGCATCGGGTCGCTCGTGCTGCCGGTGGTGCGCCAGGCCCGCGCGAGCCGCCGGCAGCGGGCTGCCGCCGCGTGAGCGGCGTCGTGCGCTCGGTCGTGGGGATGCACGCCGGCGGCCGGGCGCAGTCGCACGCCGCCACGCTGCTCGTGCTGGAGTCGGGCACCAGCCTCGTCGCCTGGTTCGCCGGCGCCCACGAGGGCGCGGCCGACTCGCGGGTGATGGTCGCGCGCCGGGAGGCGGGGGAGGCCTCGTACGGGCCGCCCTACGAGGTGTCGCCCCAGCCCGGCCCGCCCGAGTGGAACCCGGTGCTCGAGGTCGGCCCCGACGCCCGGGTGTGGCTGTTCTGGCACCGCGGCACCGGTATCGACCGGTGGCGCACCTGGGTCGCCTGCTCCGCCGACGAAGGGCGCACCTGGTCGGCGCCCGCCGAGCTCGTCCCCGGCGACACCTCCGGCGGGCGCGGCCCCGTCCGCCACCCGCCCGTCGCGTACGCGGGCGTGTGGGTGGCGCCGGGGTCGGTCGAGGTGTGGGGGGAGCAGCCGCGGTGGGACTGCTTCGTCGACGTGCTCGCCGACGGGTCGTGGCGGCAGGTGCCGCTGCCGCTCGACCGCACCGGGCTGCGGGGCGCCGGCTGCATCCAGCCGGCCCTCGTGGTGTGCGACGGCACCCTCGTCGCCCTCACCCGTTCGACGGCCGGCGCGGTGTTCCGCAGCGAGACGCGTGACCCGTACGCGTGGCCGCCCCTGACCCCCACGGGGCTGCCCAGCAACAACTCCGGCCTCAGCGCGGTCGCGCTCGGCGGTGGCCGCGTCGCCTGCGTGCACAACCCCGCCACCGACGACTGGGGGGCGCGCTGCCCGCTGGTGGTGTCGGTGTCCGACGACGCGGGGCGCACCTGGCGCGAGGGTGTGGTCACCGTCGAGTCGGGGACGCCGCTCGACGGCGCGCCGCCTCCGGCCGCCTCCGACGGGCGCCCCACGACCGCCGCCGCCACCGGCGTGGTCACCACCGGCGCCGGCGAGTACTCGTACCCGTCGGCCCGGGTCGTCGGCGACGAGCTCCGGGTGGTCTACACGTGGCAGCGGCAGGGGATCGTCGAGGCCCGGGTGCCCCTCGACCGGCTCGGCTGAGCCCGACCGGGCGGGCCCGTCGGTTAGCGTGGGTGGCAGGGCGCCGGCGAGTGCCGGCCCCGTACGAAGGAGCACCCGTGAGCAGTCCAGGCCAGCCCGCCGGGCCTGTCCTGGCGCGGGCCCCGAGGGCGGCCGTACGGCGGTCGCGATGAGGGTGCTGCTGCTCGGTGCGACCGGCCGCTCCGGCGCGGCGATCCTGGCCGCGTTCCCGGCCGGGGCCGAGGTCGTCGCGGCGCTGCGACGCCCCACCGACACCAGCCGGCTCGCCGCCTCGGCCGCCACCGTGGTGCCGGCCGTGGTGGACCTCGACGACACCGCCGGTCTCGCCGCCGCCGCGCGCGGGGTCGACGCGGTGGTGAACGCCGTCCGGCTGCTCGGCCCCCTCCCCGCCGACGCCCTGGTCGGCCTGCACGACCGGCTCGTCGCCGCGTCCGGCGGGCCGGGTGAGGCCGCGCCGCTGGTCGTCACCGTGGGCGGGGCCGGCTCCCTGCACCTGCCCGGCCTCGGCCGCTTCTGGCAGCACCCCGCGTTCCCCGCCGAGACCCTGCCGCGCGGCCGGGCCCACGCCAGGCTGCGCGACCACCTCGAGTCCGGGGCCGCCGGCCCCCGCTGGGCCTACCTGGTGCCACCTGCCGCGTACGACCCCGCCGGGCCCCGGCTCGGCACGTACGACACCACCGACCCCTCGGCCGACGAGATCGCGTTCCTCGGCCGCTCCATCGGCTACGCCGACTTCGCCGCCGCCGTGGTCGACGCCGTCCGCGACGGCTGGACCGGCACCCGCCTCGTCGCCGCCTGGTAGCCGACGGGTCTGCGCGAACCGGCCCGGCGGGCGGCATCGTCGGGTTAGGGTCGCAGGTATCCCCCAACGGAGGAGGACGCCGTGCTCGTCGCCATCCACACCGCCGTCACCATCGCGCTCGTGGTCGCTCTCATCATCTGGGTCAAGGTCGACCCGGTACCGTCGCTGCTGATCGGCTGCCTCTACCTCGGCATCGCTGGCGGGGTCGGCCTGTCCGGCACCGTCACCGCCGTCACCGAGGGCTTCGGTGACATCATGGTGAAGGTCGGCCTGCTCATCGGGTTCGGCGTGCTCATCGGGGCCCTGCTGCACGAGATGGGGGCGTTCCGCAGGCTCGTGCGGCTGCTCGTCGACAGCCTCGGCGCCAGGCGCATGCCGTACGCGATGACGCTGGCGCTGTCGACGGTCTTCCCCTCCATCTACGTCGACGTGCAGGTCGTCCTCGCCGCCCCCGTCGCCCGCTCCACCGCGGAGCACCTCGGCCGAGGCGGCCTGGCGCGCATGTCGTCGGCGGTCGGCGTGGGCATCTTCGCCGGGTACGTGTTCGTGGTGCCGGGCCTGGCCGCGATCTCCATCGCGGGCCTGCTCAAGGTCGAGCTCGGCACCTGGCTGGGCTACGGGCTCGTGCTCGGCCCGGTCACGGCCCTGCTCACCACCATCGTCTACGGCCTCGTGACCCGCACGAGATGGTGGGACCCGGCCACCGACGAGGCCGAGGCCAGCGACGACCCGCCCGCCGAGGAGCACGCCGACGACCTGGCGGGGATGCCGCCGCTGTGGGTGTCGATGCTGCCCATCCTGGTGCCGCTCGTGCTCATCGCCGTCGCCGCGGTCCTGCGGGTGCTGGGCCGTTCCACCAGGCTGATCGACTTCCTCGGCAACGCCAACATCGCGCTGTTCCTCGGCCTGCTCATCGCCTACGTGCTGGCCCGCCGCAGCCTCGGCCGCGAACGCAGCGCCGAGGCCCTCTCCGGCGGGTTCCAGACCACCGGCGAGATCCTGCTGGTCACCGGCATCGGCGGCTCGCTGGGCGAGGTGATCCAGGCCACCGGCCTCGGCGACGTCCTCGAAGGGATGTTCCGCGCCGAGGCGGGGGTGTCGGTGCTCGTCGGCCTGCTGCTGGCGTGGTTCGTCGCCGTGGTGCTGCACGTGGCGATCGGCTCGGTGTCGGTGGCGGCCATCACCGCCGCCGGCGTCATCGCGCCCGTGCTCGGCTCCATCGACGTGGCACCGGTCGCCGTCGGCCTCGCCATCGCCGCCGGCTCCCTGTTCGCCGTGCACGTCAACTCGAACTTCTTCTGGATGTTCAAGTCCCTCATGGGGCTCACCACCACGGGCACCCTGAAGACCCTCACCGTCGTCACCGCCGTCGCCTCGGTCGTGGCGCTGCCGTTCGTCGTCGTGCTGGCCCTCGTCATCCCCCGGTAGGCACGCCCACGTGGCACCGGCCGGCGACCCCCGCGTGCTCGACTGGGGCACCCCCAACGTCCGTGACCTCGGCGGCCTCGAGGGCTCCCTCGGCGTGACACGGTTCGGTCGCATCGCCCGCGGACCCCGTCGCGAGCTCCTGCCCGAGGCCGGGTGGCGCGCCGCCCGCGCCTGGGGGCTGGCCACCGTCGTCGACCTGCGCTGCCCGTACGAGACGGGCCGCCGCGACGGCGACCCCGAGGTCCCCGACGCCGTGCTCGACCAGGTCACCGTCGTCGCCGCCCCCCTCGAGGACCACGACGACGCCGAGTTCCGCGAGGTCTGCTTCCCGATCCTCGACTCCCCGACGTACT
>JBHAES010000183.1:0-3689 GCA_041855725.1 Actinomycetota bacterium | reverse complement strand
CGGTCGATCACCTGACCGGCGACCGCCGCACCGGCGGCCACGCCCACCACGACGGTGGTGCCCATGGCGGTCATCACCGTCGACAGCGACGCCAGCGGCGTGTCGGCCTCGGCGAGGGCGAACGCGCCGATGAGCACCGGCGCCAGCGCGAGGCCCGAGACGAAGCACACCGCGGCGATGGCGACCGGCGCGGTCACGTACCCGAACAGCGGCGTCACCAGGCACAGGGCGACCGCGCACACCACGAGGCGACGCCGCTGCGACAGGCGGCCCAGCACCCGGGCGGCGGCGAGGCCCGAGATCGCGCTGCCGACCCCCATGGCCCCGTACACGATCCCTACCAGGCCCTGCTGCCCCGACGCGGTGAGGAGGGCCGCGATCGCGGTGGAGGCCGACCCGAACACGATGCCGACGCCGGCGCACACGAACCCCAGCGGCACGAGCGGACCCCACCGGACGGAGGCGCGCGCGTCGTCGTGGGCCCGCCCCGGCGGCAGCGCGGTGGGGTGCAGCGCGAACACGAGCGGGGCCACGAGGCCCAGCAGCAGCGCGCCCACGAGACCGGCGAGCGGGTGGAGGGCGGCCAGCAGCGTGACGGCCACCGGTCCCACCACGAACACGGCCTCGTCGGCCGCGCCCTCGTAGCCCATCGCGGTCGACACTGCCGTCGCCCGGTCGGGCCGCTGCCGCAGCAGCGCCGCCCACCGGGCCCTCGCCATCGCCCCCACCTGCGGGTTCGACGCCCCGACCAGCGCCGCCACCACCATGAGCCCGCCGAGGCCGGCACCGGGACGGCACAGGACCAGGAACGCGGCGAGGGCGGCGGTGCACAGCACGGTGGCGGCCAGGCCCACGGGCCGCTGCCCCGTACGGTCGGCGAGCCGGCCCAGCACCGGGCCGCCGACGGCGTTGCCGAGCGCCAGCATGGCGGTGAGGGTGCCGCCCGCCGCGAACGAGCCGAGCTGGCGGTGGGCGTAGAGGGTGACGCCCAGCGGCAGCATCGCCGGTGGCAGCCGCCCCACGAAGCCGGTGACCACGAACGACCACCCCGCCTCGCGGAGCAGCGGCACCAGGCGGGTGGTCATGGGTGGCGGCTCCAGGGTCTCTCGGGTGGCGCCGGCGGATCGGCGCCAGGCTGACCGAGGCTACCGCAGCCGGTCGGGGCCACGGTCACCGCCCGGGGGGGTCGTCGGCGTCAGCGTCGTCGGCCGGGTCGGGGGTGGTGGGGCCGGGGGCGTCGAGGTCGGCCTCGCGGGCCCTCAGCTCCTCCTCGCGGCGCCGCAGGTCGGCCTCCCACTGGTCGAGCGTGCGGGCGTGGCTCGCGTTGAGGTCGCGCAGCGAGGCCAGGAAGGCGGGGTCGTCGTCGGGGGCCAGCGGGCGCGGGGCGACGGTCGGCCGTACCGTGCGACGGCGGGGGCGCACCGCCAGGTAGGCGATCCAGCCGACGAACGGGAAGAGCAGGAGCAGCATGACCCAGCCCCACTTCGGCACGCCGCGGACCTCGTCGCCGTCGTGCTGCAGCAGATCGATCAGGCAGTAGACCACCATCACGACGTGGATCACCACGGGCAGGAATCGGATCATGCAGGCTCCCGGGTCGACGCTCGTGCCACCAAGGCTACCGGCCGGCGCCTGGGGCCCGTACGACGGCGGCGCGCCCACCCGGGGCGGGCGCGCCGCACGTGGGGGTCAGCCGACGACCCGCAGCCCGTCGCCGGTCTCGGTGGTGTCGAAGGTGACCACCGCCCCGTCGAGCACGTCGCCGGCGAGGACCTTGCGGGCCAGCGGGTCCTCGATGCTGGTCTGGACGAGGCGCTTGAGGGGGCGCGCCCCGTAGACCGGGTCGAAGCCGCGGTCGGCGAGCCAGGCCAGGGCGGCGTCGGTGACCTCGATCCCGATGCGCCGGTCGGCCAGGCGCCGGTTGAGGCGCGCCAGCGAGATGCCGACGATGCGGGTGAGGTCCTCGCGGGTGAGGGGCTCGAACATCACGATGGTGTCGAGCCGGTTGAGGAACTCGGGCTTGAACGCCTTGCGCACCACGCCCATCACCGCGTCGTTCTTGAGCTCGGGGTTCATCGTCGGGTCGGCGAGGAACTGCGAGCCCAGGTTCGAGGTGAGGATGAGGATCGTGTTGCGGAAGTCGACCGTACGACCCTGGCCGTCGGTGAGGCGACCGTCGTCGAGCACCTGCAGCAGGATGTTGAAGATCTCGGGGTGCGCCTTCTCCACCTCGTCGAGCAGCACCACGCTGTAGGGCCGGCGCCGGACCGCCTCGGTGAGCTGGCCGCCCTCCTCGTAGCCGACGTAGCCGGGGGGCGCCCCGACCAGCCGCGACACGGCGAACTTCTCGGAGTACTCGCTCATGTCGATGCGGACCATCGCCGTCTCGTCGTCGAACAGGAACTCGGCCAGCGCCTTGGCCAGCTCGGTCTTGCCGACGCCGGTCGGGCCGAGGAACAGGAACGAGCCGGTAGGCCGGTTGGGGTCGGAGATGCCGGCCCGCGCGCGGCGGACCGCGTCGGAGACGGCGACGACCGCGCTCTGCTGGCCGACGAGCCGCTCGCCCAGGTGCGCCTCCATCGACAGCAGCTTCTCGGACTCGCCCTGCAGCATCTTCCCGACGGGGATCCCGGTCCACGACGACACCACCTCGGCGATGTCGTCGGCGGCGACCTCGTCGCCGACCATGAGCGTGCTCTGGTCGACCTCAGCCGCGGCGTCCATGCGGGTCTCGAGCTGGGGGATCTCGCCGTACAGGATCTCGGACGCCCGCGTCAGGTCGCCCTCGCGCTGCGCCTTCTCGGCGGCCACCCGCAGCCGGTCGATCTCCTCCTTCAGGTCGCCGACCTGGTTGAGCCCGGCCTTCTCGGCCTGCCAGCGGGCCTCGAGGCCGCGCAGCCGCTCCTGGGCGTCGGCCAGCTCGGCCTTGAGCCGCTGCAACCGCTCGACGGAGGCCGGGTCGTCCTCCTTCTCGAGGGCGAACTGCTGCATCGTCATGCGGTCGACCTGGCGGCGCAGCTCGTCGATCTCCTCGGGCGAGGAGTCGATCTCCATGCGCAGCCGCGACGCGGCCTCGTCGACGAGGTCGATGGCCTTGTCGGGCAGCTGCCGCGCGGTGATGTAGCGGTTCGACAGCGTGGCCGCGGCCACGAGGGCGCCGTCGGTGATGCGCACCTTGTGGTGCGCCTCGTAACGCTCGCGCAGGCCGCGCAGGATCGCGATCGTGTCCTCGACCGACGGCTCGCCCACGTACACCTGCTGGAACCGCCGCTCCAGGGCGGGGTCCTTCTCGATGCGCTCACGGTACTCGTCGAGGGTGGTCGCGCCGATCATGCGCAGCTCACCACGCGACAGCATCGGCTTGAGCATGTTGCCGGCGTCCATCGACGAGTCGCCGGACGCCCCGGCACCCACCATCGTGTGAAGCTCGTCGATGAAGGTGATGATCTGGCCCTCGGCGTCCCGGATCTCGGCCAGCACCGCCTTGAGGCGCTCCTCGAACTCGCCGCGGAACTTCGCCCCCGCCACCATCGACGCCAGGTCGAGGGAGACGAGACGGCGACCCTTGAGCGAGTCGGGCACGTCACCGGCGACGATCCGCTGCGCCAGCCCGTCGACGACGGCGGTCTTGCCGACGCCGGGCTCCCCGATCAGCACCGGGTTGTTCTTCGTCCGGCGGGCGAGCACCT
>JBHAES010000182.1:0-4951 GCA_041855725.1 Actinomycetota bacterium | reverse complement strand
CGTGGCGCAGCAGCACCTCGTGACCCTCGGGCACGTCGAGCACGTCGCCCACCAGCGCGTCACGCGTGAACCCGGCCATCAGTCGTTGTCCCCTCGGTAGCGCCACTCGAGGCACTCCAGGCGCCCCGTCTCGCAGTAGAGGCCGACCACGCGGCCCGTGAACGATCCTGCGGTCTCGGCCGACAGGTGCCGCCCGTCGACCTCGGCCAGCACGTGCTCCACCCCGTCCTCACCGGTGGCGGTGAAGCGGACGAGGTCGGAGGTGACGGCCGCCAGCGACAGCCCGCCGCCGGGGCGTACGGACTGCAGCGCGAGCGTCACCCTGCCCAGCGGCAGCTCGGCCGACCACTCCTGCCGCAGGGTCGGCACCACGACCCGGGCGGTGACCCGCGCGTGGCCGTGGTCGCTGTCGACCTCCAGGTCGTAGTGGGTGCGCTCGTCGTAGCGCACCGACAGCCCGCCGACGCCCTCGACCTGCACGTCGACCTCCACCGTGCACGACTGGTGCTGCTGCCGGCGGCCGACGAACACCGGCGCCGGGTGGTCCATGCTCGTGCCGCGGCCCACCAGGCACAGCCGCTGGTCGTACAGCTGCGAGACCAGGCCGGGCTCCTGCCGGATGGAGATCCAGCCCGGGTCGAGCGGCCGGTCGAAGGTGACGGCCTGCTCCCAGCCCGGGCGCGGGCTCAGCGTCACGGGCTCGACGGTGGGCCAGCCGTCGTCGCCCCAGGTGACCCTGGTCTGGAACGTCTCGCGGCCCAGCGCCGAGAACGACCGCACCAGGCCGCGGGGTCGCACCCCGAGCAGCACCATGAGCGTGCCCTGGTCGGTCTCGACGAGGTCGGCGTGGCCCGTGTTCTGCACGGGCCGGTCGGTGCCGCGGGCGGTGAGCACGGGGTTGGCCGGGTGGGGCTCGAACGGCCCCTCGGGCGACGGCCCGCGCGCGATGCTCACCGCGTGGCCGCGCTCGGTGCCGCCCTCGGCGACCACCAGGTACCACACGTCGCCGCGGCGGTAGAGGTGCGGCGCCTCGGGGAACATGCCGCCGGTGCCCGACCACAGCGTGCGAGGCGCCTCGAGCGCCCGGGCGGCGGCCAGGTCGACCCTCACCTGCTGGATGCCGCGGTGGCGGCCCACGTCGTCCCCCGTGAGGACGAGCCCGGAGAAGGTGAGGTAGGCGGTGCCGTCGTCGTCCCACGCCAGGTCGGGGTCGATGCCCTCGATCCCCTCGATGAGCCGCGGCGGGCTCCAGGGACCGGCGGCGTCGTGGGCGGTGAAGTGCAGGCACCCGTGCCCGGCGACCACGACCACGATGTGGAACACGCCGTCACGGTGGCGGATGGTGGGCGCCCACACGCCCATGTTCGTGGGGGTCTGCGCCACCTTGAGCGCGTCGGCGTCGGCGCACACGTTGGTGACGTGCTCCCAGTGCCGCAGGTCGGTGGACCGGTAGACCGGCAGCGCCGGCACGTACTCGAACGTCGAGGTGACCAGCCAGTAGACGTCTCCCGCACGGCAGATCGACGGGTCGGGGTTGAAACCCGGGATGAGCGGGTTCGGGAGGGAGAACACCATCGGGCAGCTCCAGCGCATCGGCCAGGCGCCCCTTCCGGCGCCTCTTGAGGCAGGAGGGTACTAGAAGGGCACCCGGCCCGGCTGCCACGGCCCGGTCGTGGCCCGGTCCGCGCCAGCCCCGGGTCGGGTCGCGTACGGGGGACGGAGCCGGTGGCGCCCCGGTCAGAACCTGGCGAGCTTCGCGAGGAAGTCGCCCACGAGCAGGCGGTTGTCGATGCCGGTGTAGACCCGGACCGCGGTGTCGGTGCGCTCGAAGCTCGCCGTGCCGTCGACGGCGACGGTGGGTCGGGGCCGGATCGCGTACGTGGACGACGAGGGGTCGGCCTCGAACGACGACTGCAGGGCGGTGAGCAGCACGAGGGGGCTGTCGCCCCAGATGTAGGTCTCGCCGAGGGACAGGCCGTGGGCCGCCGCCTTCTCGTGCACGGTGTCGAGCGACTCGGCCAGGAGCCGACCGATGGCGCCGCGGGGTCGTACGTGGGCGTCGACCTCGGCGTTCGACACGAGGACCTGCCGGTAGGCCGGGCGCGGCACCTGCCACAGCCCGATGGCGGAGTCGTTGAGCACGACCCGGGCGGCGGTGACGTCGATGTCGAGGTTGTACTCGACGGGGGCGGCGCCCGGCGGCGGGTAGGAGATGGCCGGGTCCTCGGGCCCGCCGATCCACACGAGGGTGAGCCGCTCGGCGATCCGCGGCTCGACGAGCCAGGCGCTGGCGACCTCGGTGAGCCCGGCGCCGCAGCACAGGAACAGGGGGCGGGGGTCGTCGCGCATCGCCTCGGCGACGATGGCCTCGGCGGCGGCCGACCGGATCGGGGTGCGGTCGTCGACGAGCGCGGTGTTGGAGCCGGCCAGCACGGGGGCCGGTGCCGGCATCCCGAGCGCGTCCAGCACGTCGTGGATCCGCCGGCAGGCGTTGTCGGCGGTGGCGCCGGAGGGGTCGAAGGGGTCGCCGGGTCGCAGGTGCGAGCCGATGAGGGCCCGGATCTCGACCGAGGGCGACAGCAGGTGGTGGGCGAGCTGGAGGAGCCCGTCGGGGTCGCCCGAGAAGTCGTTGTCGATGATCACCCTGAGCCTGGCTGCGGTCATGCGGCCAGCCTGCCACTCTCGCCGCTCCCGCGTCGGCGGACGGCCTGGAGCGAAGGAGGGTCGGGAACCGTGCCGCGACACGCCCGGACGTCCGTCTGACGGGTCCGGGGACTTGGCTCGTGCGAGCGATTGCCTTAGAATTTCTCAGGAAAACGTCAGCAAGCCTCTGGGGGTCCACTCGTGCAGGTCAGCCTCAAGCTCGTCTCGCTCGCCGTCACCGCCGTGCTCGGCGTCGCCGGCACCGCGGGCACCGTCACGGCCCTGGACAAGACCGTCACGCTGCGCGTCGGGGAGTCGTCGCGCCAGGTCTCCGTGTTCGGCTTCGGCACCACGGTCGGCGACGTGCTCACCCAGGAGGGGGTGCGGCTCGAGGGCCGCGACACCGTCTCCCCCAGCCTCACCACCACCGTCGACGACGGCCACACGGTCACGGTCACCATCGTGCGCCCCAAGACCGTCACGATCGCCCACGACGGCACCACCGCCACCGTCAGCACCTACGAGTCCACCGTCGCCGGCGTGCTGCAGGAGGCCGGGGTCACGGTGGACGCCGACGACCGGGTGCTGCCCGACGACCCGACCATCCTCGACGGCACCACCCTCACCGTGAAGCGCGTCGAGGTCACCGAGACCACCCAGGACGCCGAGATCCCCTACGAGACCACCAAGGTCGAGGACGCCTCCCTCGCCAAGGGCACCACCAAGGTGACCACGAAGGGCGAGACCGGGGTGCGCACCACGACCTTCCGGGTCGTGACCGTCGACGGCGTCGAGGAGTCGCGCACCGAGGTGAGCAACGAGGTCACCAAGGCCCCGGTCACCGAGGTCGTCGCCGTCGGCACGAAGGTGCCGGCCACCGCGACCCCGACCCCCACCAAGACCGCCTCCAGCACCCCCACCACGTCCACCCCGACCACCTCCTCCGGCGCTGCGATCAACCTCGCCAACGCCGCGATGTGGGACAAGATCGCCACGTGCGAGTCGGGTGGGCGCTGGAACCTCAACACCGGCAACGGCTACTACGGCGGGCTGCAGTTCTCGCAGCCCACGTGGCTCGCCAACGGCGGCGCCGACTTCGCGCCCCGTGCCGACCTGGCCACCCGTGAGCAGCAGATCACCGTGGCCAACCGCCTCTACGCGAAGAACGGTCTTCGCGACTGGGGCTGCAAGGCGTGACCATTCCCCCAAGAACGGCGATGGCCGGACCCCCAAGGTCCGGCCATCGTCGGCTCCGCGTCACCTCGGCGACGCCCCGCTCCCGCACGCCGAGCGCGGACCGCAGCCGACCAGGCCCCTCGTACGCGTCCTGCGCTCGTACGAGCCGACCGTCAGCCCGTACGCCGGCTCAGCCTGCGGCCACCCGGTAGACGACCGGGAAGTCGGGGACGACGAAGGGGGCCTGCAGCCCGACCTCGCCGAGGAAGGCGCCGCTGAACGACCCACCCTCCCACGCCGAGCCCGTGGGCGCACCGAACCACGGCGGCGCCTCGACGCCCGGGAAGGCGTCGACGGGGACCCCGGGCACCGACGGGGTGACGTGGTAGGCGCGGTCGGGGTCGAGCCCCTCGAGCCGCAGCCGGCCCCAGGTGGTGGTCAGCGTCGGCGTGGTGGTGGCGCAGAACAGGTAGACGGCCTCGTCGCGGCCCGGCGAGACGAACCCGGTGAGGTAGGCCTCAGGGTCGCCCAGGTCGGCACGGACGAGGGTGCCGGCGTGCAGCAGCGGCCGAACCTGCTTGTAGAGGTCGACCCACGCGGCCAGCACGGCCACGTCGGTGTCAGGCACGCCGGCGAGGTCCCACTCGATGCCGAAGTGGGCGAGCAGCGCCGACGCCGCCCGGAACGGCACGTGGTGCATCCGGCCGGTCTGGTGGGACGGCGACGCGGCGACGTGGCAGCCGACCAGCTCGGGCGGCAGCAGCTGGTAGGTCCAGCGGTTGATGCGCATCCGCTCCTCGGGCTCGGTGCAGTCCGAGCCCCACACCCGGTCGCACACCGCCATCACGCCCAGGTCGACCCGGCCGCCGCCCGACGAGCACGACTCGATCTCGAGGCCCGGACGGTGCCGCTTCAGCTCGGCCATGAGCCGGTACGCGGCCAGCGTCTGCTCGTGCACCGCCGCCCGCCCGCCGTCGGCGAGGGTGCCGGCGTCGACCAGGTCACGGTTGTGGTCCCACTTCAGGTAGGAGATGTCGTACTCGTCGAGGATCGCCACCATCGCGTCGCGCACGTAGGCGTAGCACTCGTCGATGGTGAGGTTCAGCACCTGCTGGTGGCGGGCCTCGGGGGG
>JBHAES010000181.1:0-19177 GCA_041855725.1 Actinomycetota bacterium | reverse complement strand
GTGCCCACCGCCTCCCTGTCGCGGGGGGTGGCCGGCACCATCCGGCGCACGCTCGTGGTCTGCCTGCCCGGTACCGCCGACGGCATCGACGACGGCCTGGCCGTGCTCGGTGACGTGGCCGCCGACGCCGTCGCCCAGCTCGACGGTCATGGGTGAGGTTGCGGCGGCGCCCCGGTTCCCGTCGAAGCACCGGTGGCCGGTGACGGTGACGTACGGCCGCGTCAGCCTCGTCCCCTTCCGCTACCGCGACATCGCCGCCTGGAACGAGGTCCGCACCCGCAACCGCGCCTGGCTGGCGCCGTGGGAGGCCACCACGCCCGCCGGGATCGAGGGGCCGTCGTACGGCTACTGGACGATGGTGCGCCTGTTCCACCGCGAGGCGCGGGCGCAGCGGCTGCTGCCGTGGCTGGTGCGCTACGTGCCCGACGACGGCGGGCGCGCCGTGGTGGCGGGGCAGTGCACGGTGTCGGGGATCCAGCTCGGGGCCGCGCGGTTCGCCAGCATCGGCTACTGGGTCGACCAGCGGTGGGCGGGGCGCGGCATCATCCCGACGGCGGTGGCGCTCGCCACCGACTACTGCTTCCGCAGCATGCGGCTCCACCGGGTCGAGATCGCGATCCGGCCCGAGAACGCCCCCAGCCTTCGGGTCGTGCAGAAGCTCGGGTTCCGCTACGAGGGCCGCCGCCCCGCCTACCTCAACATCGCGGGGCAGTGGCGCGACCACGACTGCTTCGCCCTCCACGCCGACGAGGTCGGCGACGGGCTGTGGCGCCGACTGCCCCCGCCGCACGACCCCCGCTGAGACGTCCGCTCGGCCGCGGCGCCGCCTCCGCGCGCGGTGCGCTGCCCCGGTCGGTCCGTAGCCGGGGGACCTGACCCCCGCAGCACCCCTGGCCCCCGGGCCGGTGCACCATGGGATGCGAGCGTGCCTGGGCCGGCTGCCCACGGCACCCGGCCGGAAGGAGACCGTGATGCTGCGACACGTCGTCGCCTGGACGTTCCACGACCCCGAGGGAATCGGCAAGGCTGCCGTCGTCGACGAGGTGGTGGCGGCGCTGCGCCGCTGCGAGGCCGAGGTGCCGAGCCTGCGCGGCTTCGAGCTGGGCCGGGCGAGCGAGGGGTACGAGACCACCTACGACCTCGTGCTCGTCGCCACCTTCGACGACCTGGCGGGGCTGCAGGCGTACGTGACCCACCCCGTGCACCAGGCCGCCCTCGCGGTGATCGGCCCCGTCCGCGACCAGCGGATGTGCATGGACTACGAGGTCTGACGCCGGTGCGTCGCCCCCGAGGGCTGCGGTCACGGTGGCACCGGGTCCGGCCCGCGGGGGCGGGTGCGGCACTCCGACAGTTTCGGTCGGCCCCGGCGCGTCGGGGCGTGACGGCGGGAGAGTCCCCGTAGCGTTCCGCCCATGGGAACGACAGGCCTCATCTTCGGCGCCGTGGTGGCGCTGTGGCTGGCCTACCTGGTGCCGTGGTACCTCAGCCACCGCGACCAGAGCGTCGAGGACCCGAACCCGACCGAGATCGTCACCAAGAGCACCACGGTGCTCAAGGAGGGCGAGCTCGTCGAGACCCTCGACGCGGCCGAGGACGACCTCGACGCCGTGTCGACCCCCCTCATCCGACGGGCCCGGCGTCGTGAGATCGCCCTCGCGGCCCGTCGCGCCGCCGTCCGTCGCCGCCGCCTGCTGCTCGCCGTGGTGGTCGGACTCGTGGTCCTCGTCGGCACCGCCGTCGCCGGCCTGACCGCCTGGTGGGCCCCGCTCGCCGGCCTCGGGCTGCTGCTCGCGGCGCTCGTCGGGTCGCGGCTGTCGGTGCTGCGGCTGCACCAGCGCCTCGACGCCGAGCTCGCCGAGGTGGAGCTGGGCGACGACGAGGCCACCGTGATGATCGGCCTGGAGCAGCCCGGCGACGTCCGCGACGACGACGTGGAGCACTCCGTCGAGATCTCGGCGCCCGTGCCCGCGATGAGCCTGTGGGACCCGATCCCCGTGCAGGCCACCTCCTACCTGCAGCGCCCGCTCGCGGCGCGCACGGTCCGTACGATCGACCTCTCCGCACCCGTCGCCCCACCGGTGCGCACCGAGCCGGTCACCGCCGGCGACGACACGCTGCCCGCCGGTGACGACCGGCGCCGGGCCGTCGGCGAGTAGCCGGAGTAGGGCCCTGCCGCCGGTCTGTGGTAGCCTCGATCCTCGCAAGGGGCTATGGCGCAGCTGGTAGCGCGTCTCGTTCGCAATGAGAAGGTCACGGGTTCGAATCCCGTTAGCTCCACCACCGACTGGGCCCTAGGGTGGGCTCATGGCCTGGATCGCCCTGCTCGCCGAGCAGCTCCACTTCTACTGGACGGTGCACCTGCGCCCGCGCCTCGACGGCCTCACCGACGACGAGTACCTGTGGGAGCCCGGTCCCGGCGCGTGGAGCCTCCGCCCGGGCGACGACGGCAGCTGGCGGCTCGACGGGTCTCCGCTGGAACCGCCGACCCCGCCGGTCACCACGATCGCGTGGCGGGCCGTCCACATCGGCCGCGACGTGCTCGGCAAGCGGGCTCGCGCCTTCTTCGGGGCCGAGGTGGACGGCGACCTCGTGATGTTCGACGACCGCTGGTGGCCCGAGCCCTTGCCGGCCACCGCTCCCGAAGCGCTCGCGTTCCTCGACGAGGCGTACGGGATGTGGCACGCCGGCGTGACCTCGCTCGACGACGCCGCCGCCGGGCGTCCCCTCGGCCCGAGGGGCGGCCCGTACGCGACCAGTTCTGTGGCCGAGCTCGTGGCGCACGTGAACCGGGAGGTCATGGCGCACGGCGCCGAGATCTGCCTGCTCCGCGACCTGTACCGGGCCGAGCGCGACGCGGCCGACCCGATGGTGGTGGCCGTCATGACCGGGGACGAGCCGAGGGTGCGACGGCTGCTCGCCGACGGCGTCCCGGTCCGCCCCGGCCTGGTCGCCGAGGCGGCCGGCCGCGGCGCGTGGGGGATCGTACGGGCCCTGGTCGAGGCCGGTGGCGACGTCGACGACGGCGGGCCGACCGCGCTGCACTACGCCGCCGGCACCGGTGACGGTGACGCGGCCCGCTGGCTGCTCGCCCAGGGTGCCGACTGGCACGTCCGCGACCCCCGGCTCGGCCTCACCCCGGCCGACTGGGCCCGGCACCTCGGCCACCACGACCTGGGCGCCGAGCTGGAGTCGGCCGTGGACTGACCCGCTCGCTCGGCCTCCGACCTGGGCGCGCGCGCACCCCGTTCGGTGGCCCCCGCCGACCGTCGGCGCCCGCTACGGTCGAGGTCCCCGTCGCAGCGGGGGTCGCTGCGAGCGCCCGCCCGCTACGATGCCGGCGGCGGAAGGATGGCACACCATGGTGGATGCGGCACTGGGGCGGGCCCGGCTGGTGGCCCAGGGGCTGATCACACGGCCCTTCGCCCGGCCCGTCGGCGTGGCGGCCGCGTTCGCCGCCTCGCAGGCCCAGGAGTTGCCCGGGGTGGTGGCCTCCCTCGC
Source organism: Actinomycetota bacterium (assembly GCA_041855725.1). Lineage (GTDB taxonomy): Bacteria > Actinomycetota > Actinomycetes > Propionibacteriales > Propionibacteriaceae > JBHAES01. The sequence continues at coordinate 15,679 of JBHAES010000181.1, read as the reverse complement.
CCTGCGCACCACGAGCGGGTCCGTGGCCGAGGTGGTGGACGCGTTCGAGGCCGGCGAGATCGTGCGCGGCTACCCGATGCGCGGCACCGTCTTCCTCACCGCCGCCGCCGACCTGGCCTGGGTCACCGAGCTGTGCGCCCCCGCCATGATCCGCCAGTCCGAGCGCATCATGCGCAGCCGAGGCATCACCCCCGCAGCGCTCGAACGCGCCACCGGTCTGGCCGTCGACGAACTGGCCGACGGCCCCGTCCCGCGGGCCCGCATCGCCGAGGTCTGGCAGCAGGCGGGGCTCGCCGAGATCCAGGGCTCGGTCTACCACATGCTCACCCACCAGGTGATGAGCGGCACCTTCTGCTACGGACCGCTGCGCGACGGCGACCACCACGTCGCCCTCTGCGAGACCTGGCTGCCCGCCGGAGGGCTCGAGGAGCGGTTCAACGGCGACCGCGACGCCGCCACCGCCGAGCTGCTGCTGCGCTACCTGAGCTCCCGCGGCCCCGCGACGCTGCGCGACGTCGCCTGGTGGTCCAAGCTATCGCTGGCCCAGGTCCGCCGCGGCCACGCGCTGGTCGCCGACCAGGTGGAGCCCGTCGGCGAGGACCGCTACCAGCGGATCGGGCTGAGCGACGAGGTGGCGGCCGCGGGCCGGGCCGCGTCGCGCCCCGTGCTGCTGCCCGGCTTCGACGAGTTCATCCTGGGCTACCAGGACCGGTTGTTCGCCCTCACCGAGGCCGACCACGCCGCGCTCGTCCCCGGCAACAACGGCGTGTTCCGCCGCAGCGCCGTCGCGGGCGGCCGGGTGGTGGGCTTCTGGCGGCTCGCCGGCACCAGGGGGAGCCGTCGCCTCGACCTGACCCCGCTCGGCCCGCTCGCCCCCCGCACCGCGGCCGCCTTCGAGAAGCTGTTCGCTACCTTCCCGCTGCTGTCGGGGTAGCGTCGTCGCGTCCCGGTGCGGCATCGCTCCGCTGGGCGTCCCGGGCCGTACGCGAGGGCCGCGGGCTCGAGGCGACCCGGCCGTGACCGCGGCGGCTGCGGCCGTACGATCGCAGCAGGCACCATCGAGAGGAGCACCCATGCGCCCAGCCCTGGTCGCCGTCGACATGGACGGGACGTTCCTGCGACCCGGCTCGACCTACGACCGTGAGCGCTTCCTCGCCCTGCGGCAGCGGATGCGTGCCGCGGGCGTACGGTTCGTGGTGGCGAGCGGCAACCAGTACTGGCAGCTGGCGTCGTTCTTCGAACCGTCCGACGAGGTCGCCTACGCGGCCGAGAACGGCCACTTCGCCTTCGACGTCGGCCACGACACCCCCTTCCACGCCCCGACCCCACGACCCGAGGCGGCCCGGCAGATGATCGTCGCGCTGGAGGAGCAGCGCATCACCTACGTCGCCTCGACGCCCGACGGCGGTGTCGCGCCGGCGTGGCTGCCGGCCGACGACCTCGCCTGGGTGCGGCGGTACTTCCCGAGGGTCGACGTGGTCGACGACGTGGCAGCCCACGCCGCCACCGTCGTCAAGGCCTCGCTGCGCCACCGCGACCCCCACGGCCTGGCCGCCGACCTCGACGCGCTCCTGGGGAGCGGGTTCGTCCCGGTCGTCTCCGGTCCCGAGGACGTCGACCTCAACGCCCCCGGCCACACCAAGGCGACCGGCCTGGCGCGGCTTGCCGACCGCTGGGGGATCGACCTGGCCGACGCGGTCGCGTTCGGCGACAACCACAACGACCTGGAGATGCTGCGGGCCGTCGGGCTGCCGGTGGCGATGGCCGACGCGCCCGAGCCCGTCCGCGCCGCCGCGGCCCGCATCGCACCTCCCAGCAGCGCCGACGGCGTGCTCCAGGTGCTCGACGAGATCCTGCCCTGCTGAGCGGGGCCCGTCGGGTCGGCGGCTCAGGCGGGGGCCTCCCCCCGGCTCGGACCGCGAGGCTCCTCAGGCCTGGTGACGTGCCGCACGAGGGCGGTCACGGCGGCGCCCCGGGCCCACACGTCCCGACGGTGGGGCCGGACCGTGACCTTCAGCGGCGGTGCGACGTCCTCTCGTACGGACGCGATCCCGGCGGTGAACGCCGACTCGTAGGCGCTGACGAGCCCGGCCCGCTCGCCGAGCACCACCACCTCGTCGGGCACCAGGAACGCGGCCCCCGTGCCCGCGAGCGCCCCGCACGCGTACGCGACCTCGCGGGCGGCCCGTGCCGCCGCCGCGTCCACCCCGGCCGCCACGGCGGCGTACGTGTCGGCGCCCGACCCGTACGACCGGGCGAGGGCCAGCAGCGCCTCGTCGGTGAGGCTGGCGTTGGCCCGCCTGATGGTCCCGTCGGGCCACACCAGGGGCAGGTGGCCGAGCAGTCCCACGCCCATCGCCTCGGCGTCCTGGACCACGCCGCGCACGACCGCCGCGCCGCCGACGCCGGTGCCGACCGTGAGCACGAGAAAGCTCTCGCACGACAGCCCCACGCCGAACCAGGCCTCGCTCAGGGCGACCGCGGCCACGTCGTTGGCGAGCACGCACGGCAGCCCCAGCCGCTGCTCGACGAGCTCGGCGAGCGGCACGTCGTGCCACCGCAGGAAGGGGGAGCGCACGAGGGTGCGCCCGCGCCGCACGGTGCCGCTGACCCCGACGCCGATCCCGACGACGCCGTCGCCTGACACGGCCGCCACGAGGTCGGCGACGAGGCCCACCACCTCGTCGGGGGTACGGCCCGCCAGCGGTGCGACGGCATCGGCCGTGACCTGGGCGCGCAGGTCCGTACGGACCGCGGTGACGTCGACGTCGGAGACAGAGACGCCGACGAGCGCGTCGGGCGGCAGGCACGCTTCCACCACGTGCACGGGCCGCCCGGTGGGGTTGACCTGGACGGCCGTGGCGGCCACGAGGCCCCGCTCCTCGAGCGGCTTGGTGAGCCTGGTGATGCTGCCCGCGCTGAGGCTCAGCCGGCGGGCCAGCTCCCGGCGGCGCATCGGTCCGTGCTGCAGCAGCGCGAGGAGGACGCGACGGTGCGCGTCGCCCAGACCGTCCAGCTGCATGCCCCCATCCTGCCCGAGGGCCTTGACCCCGCGTTTATTCTGATTCAGAATAAACCCATGAAGGCTGGAACGGTCCGCCTTGACCGAGGCGGCGTCACCCTGCTCCTCACCAGTCGCGACGGCGCGCTGCCGGTCGTCGCCTACTGGGGGAGACCGCTCGACCCCCGCGACGACCTCGGCGACGCGCTCACCCCGCCGCTGGTCTCCGACCAGACCGAGCGGCGCGTCGAGTGCTCGCTGCTGCCGGAGGAGGCGCGCGGCTGGCTCGGCACCCCCGGCCTCTCCGGCCACCGGGCCGGGCGCCGCGCCACCCATCGCTTCACCGTGACGAGCGTCGAGTCCACCTCGTACGACGCCGTCGTCACCGCCGTCGCCGACGGGCTCGCCCTCGTGCTCACTCTCGCCCTGAGCCCCGAGGGCGTGGTCGAGCTGCGGGCCGCGCTCACCAACACCGGTGACGACGCCTACACCCTCGACTCGCTGCTGCCGGCGCTCCGTGTCCCCCCGCGGGCCACCGAGCTCCTCGACCTCGCGGGCCGGCACCTGCGGGAACGGTCCCCGCAGCGGCACGGGTTCGCCATCGGCACCCTGCGGCGAGACAGCCGCCGGGGCCGCACCGGGCTCGGTGCCACCACGCTGCTGGTGGCCGGCGAGGCCGGGTTCGGGTTCGACCGCGGCCAGGTGTGGGGCCTCCACGTCGCCTGGTCGGGCAACCACACCCACCTGGCCGAACGGTCGGCAGGCGGCGAGCAGGTCCTCGCCGGAGGCGAGCTCCTCCTGCCGGGTGAGGTCGTGCTCGCGCCGGGGGAGACCTACACCACCCCGCTGCTGCTCGGCGCCCACGGCACCGGCCTCGACGAGCTGAGCGCCCGCTACCACGCCTGGCTCCGCCGCGAGAACGGCGAGCGCCGCCCCCGCCCGGTCACCCTCAACACCTGGGAGGCCGTCTACTTCGACCAGTCGTACGAGGCCATGGCCGACCTCGCCGAGGTGGCCGCCCGGGTCGGCGTCGAGCGGTTCGTGCTCGACGACGGCTGGTTCGGGGGCCGCCGCCACGACCGCGCCGGCCTGGGTGACTGGGAGGTCTCGGCGGAGGTCTGGCCGCACGGGCTGGAGCCGCTCGCCGAGACCGTACGAGGGCTGGGGATGGAGTTCGGGCTGTGGGTCGAGCCCGAGATGGTGAACCTCGACTCCGACCTGGCGCGCCGCCACCCGGAGTGGATCCTCGGCCCCGGCGGGGGACGGCTGCCGCTCCAGGTGCGCCACCAGCACGTGCTCAACCTGGCGCACCCCGATGCGTTCGCCCACCTCCTCGGACGGCTCACCGACCTCGTCGGACGGCTCCAGGTCGCCTACCTCAAGTGGGACCACAACCGTGACCTCATCGAGGCGGCGGACGCCGACGGGGCACGGCTCGTGCACCGGCAGACGCTCGCCTTCTACCGGCTCCTCGACGTGCTGCGCAGCAGGTTCCCGGCGCTCGAGATCGAGTCGTGCGCCTCGGGTGGCGGCCGGATCGACCTGGGCGTGCTCACCCGGTGCGACCGGGTCTGGACCTCCGACTGCAACGACGCCCTCGAGCGGCAGGAGATCCAGCGGTGGACCGGCCTGCTCGTCCCTCCGGAGTACCTGGGCGCGCACGTCGGCCCGCCGCAGGCCCACACCACCGGCCGGACCCAGTCGCTCGCGTTCCGTGCCGGCACGGCGCTGTTCGCTCACTTCGGCATCGAGTGGGACCTGCGCACGGCCGGTGACGACCTCGACGAGGTGGCCGCCTGGGTCGAACGGGCCAAGCAGGTCCGGGGCCTGCTCGCCCGCGGCCGCACCGTACGGCTGCCGGACCGCGACGGCACTCGGGTGCACGGCGTGGTGACGGCCGACCGGGCGGTGTTCGCGGTCGCGCAGCTCGCCACGTCGCCCACGTACCCCACCGCCCCGGTCACCCTCGCCGGTCTCGACCCCGAGGCCCGCTGGCGGGTCACCGTCGACCCGCTCACGTGGCAGCCCGACCTGCCGTGGGCGGCCACCGGGCTCGTCCTCAGCGGCCGCGCCCTCCTGGAGGCGGGTGTCGCCGTCCCCACCCTCCACCCCGAGCAGCTCGTCATCATCCACTGCGAAAGGAGCGAGTCATGAATCCCCCACGGCCACCCACCCCCGAAGGTTCGGGCAGCGGACCGGTCAGCCGACGGGCGCTGCTGTCCGGTGTGGCCGCGGCCGCGCTGACGGCGCCGCTGGCCGCATGCGGCAGCACCCGTGCCGGCGAGCTGGAGCTCTTCCAGTTCAAGTCCGAGGCCATCGGGCTGTTCGACGAGATCTGCGCCGCCTACAACGCCCAGCACGGCACCCGGGTCGTCCAGAACTTCCAGGCCGACAACGTGACCGCCCTGCGGGTACGGCTCGTGAAGGACAGCATCCCTGCGCTCATCACGATCAACGGCGACTTCAGCTACGGGTCCATCGCCCGCTCGGGGGTCTTCTACGACTTCGCGCCCACCGGGATGCTCGCCGACGTGAGCGACGCCATCGCCGCCATCCTCCCCACCCTGGGCCGGGGCGGGGCCGGGCAGGTGAACGGGCTGCCGTTCGCCAACAACGGGTCGGGCATGATCTACAACCGCGAGATCTTCGACGAGCACCGGCTCACCCCGCCGACCACGTGGGCCGAGCTCATCGCCATCGCCGACGAGCTCACCGCCAAGGGCGTCGACCCGTTCTACTGGGGGTTCCGCGACAGCTGGACCGGCGCCCCCATGTTCAGCTCGATCTCGGGGAACCATCTCGACGGCCAGGTCGCCGCCTGGTACGAGCGGCGCCGCCGGCTGGAGACCTCGTTCGACGAGCTCACGCCGGTGCTGGAGAAGATGATCCAGATCTCGCGCTACGGCAACCGCAACAAGTTCGAGATCGGCTACAACGACGCCAACCAGGGCTTCGCCCAGGGCCGGGCCGCCATGTACGTGCACGGCACGTACGCGATCCCGGCGATCCGCTCCTACAACCCCGACATCCAGCTCGGGACGTTCGCCACCCCGCCGGACGCGGGGCGGGCCTGGGTGGTCTCCGGCGTGGACGTGGCCCTCACCTGCGGCACCCGGCCCGTCGACGGGGCGCTCGACTTCTTCTCCTACCTCATGCGACCCGAGAACATGGCAGCCTACTGCGCCCAGCAGGTGGCGTTCCCGACGCTGCGAGGCATGACGATCGACGACCCGGCGCTCGAGGGTCTCATGCCGTACTTCGCCGACCAGCGGCTCACGACCTACTCCGACCACAACGTCCCCCAGGGCGTGAACCTCAACAACCACATGCAGCAGTTCCTCATCGACCAGGACCCTGCTGCCTTCGTCCGTACGCTCGACACCCAGTACGACCGGGTGATCGAACGACTGAACTCCACGATGTGAGGCGCACCATGCCGACCATGCCGAACCCCACCCGAACCGATCGACCCGCCCCGCGCCAGGCGGTCGCCACCCACCCGCGCATCGAGCCCGCCTACCTGTGGATGATCGCCCCGGCAGCGCTGCTGTTCACCGCCATGCTCACCGTCCCGATGCTCACCGGGGTCTTCTACACGTTCACCAACTACTCCGGCTACGGGGCCTGGCGCTTCGTGGGTCTGCAGAACTACATCAACCTGTTCGGCGACGACGTGATCTGGAACTCGTACGGGTTCACGTTCCTGTACGCCGTGACCGCCACGATCCTGATCAACGTGCTGTCGCTGTCGATGGCGCTGCTGCTGAACGCGGCCATCAAGGCCCGGACCCTGTTCCGTGCCGTGTTCTTCCTGCCCTACATCCTCCCCGTGCTCATCGTGGCCTACATCTTCCAGTACCTGTTCACGAGCAACCTCCCCGCCATCGGGGTGGCCCTCGGCTGGGACTGGCTGTCGACCTCCTTGCTCGCCAACGAGCACACCGCGTGGCTGGTGATCGTCTTCGTGGGCGTGTGGCAGGCCGTCGCCTTCACCACCATCATCTACCTCGCCGGGCTCCAGACCGTGCCGTACGAGGTGTACGAGGCCGCGTCGATCGACGGTGCCGGCCGCTGGCGGCAGCTGACCTCGATGACGTTCCCGCTGATCATGCCGTTCTTCACCATCAACATGGTGCTGTCGTTCAAGAACTCGCTCGGCGTCTTCGACCAGGTGGTGGCGCTCACCGGGGGCGGTCCGGGAACCGCGACCCAGTCGATCTCGTTCCTCATCTTCCGCAACGGGTTCCAGGGCGGCGAGTACGCCTACCAGACCGCCAACGGGATCATCTACTTCATCCTGGTGCTGGCCATCTCGTTCGCCCAGCTGAAGTTCTTCTCGAGCAAGGAGCAGGTGTGATGAAGCAGGCCAGGCAGCTCAACTGGTGGCTGACGGCGCTCGCCGCCGTCTTGTCGCTCACGATCCTCGTGCCGCTCTACTTCGCCGTCGTCACCGCCTTCAAGAGCCCGGCCGAGCTGGCCGAGTCCGGTTTCGCCCTGCCGAGCACGTGGCGCGTCGACAACTTCGTGACCGCGTGGCGGCTCACCGACTTCCCGGCCCGGCTCCTGACCTCGGCCACGATCACGGTCGGAGCGGTGCTGCTCACGCTGGTGACCCACTCCATGGTCTCGTACGCGATCGCTCGCAACATGGAGCGCCCGTGGGTGCGCCGGCTGTACTACTACTTCATCGCCGCCATGTTCGTGCCGTTCCCCATCATCATGCTGCCGGTGGTGAAGCAGACCGCCCTCATGGGCATCGACAACGAGGGCGGGCTCATCCTCCTCTACATCGTCTACGGGCTCTCGTTCAACCTGATGCTCTACACGAGCTACATCCGGTCGGTGCCCCTCGAGATCGAGGAGTCGGCCGCCATCGACGGCGCCAGCCGGTGGGGGACCTTCTGGCGGATCGTGTTCCCGCTGCTCGCCCCCATGAACGCCACCGTCGGCATCCTCACCACCTTGTGGGCCTGGAACGACTTCCTGTTCCCGCTGGTGATCCTCACCGACCCTGGCACCCAGACCCTGCCGGTGGCGCAGTACGTGTTCCAGGGGCAGTTCAACACCAACTACACCGTCGCCTTCGCCTCGTACCTCATGGCGATCGCGCCGCTGGTGCTGGTGTACCTGTTCGCGCAGCGCTGGGTGATCTCCGGCGTGATGCGTGGCTCGCACCGCTGACTGGTGCGCGACCGGATCCTCCAGGGCTGGTCTCAGCCCTGGAGGATCTCCTCCACGACGGTCTTGACGTCGCTGACGGGGATCGCGAACCCGATGCCGATCGAGCCGCTGTCGGCCGACATGGCAGCGATGGAGAAGTTGATGCCGACGAGCCTTCCCTCGGCGTCGACCAGCGCGCCGCCGGAGTTGCCCGGGTTGATGGGGGCGCTCACCTGGATCGCGTTGATGGAGCTGCCTGACGACGTGGTGCGCGTGGCGGAGGTGCTGGTGGGCACCTCCCGGTCGACGGCCGAGACGATCCCGGTCGTGACCGTCTCCTCCAGCCCCAGCGGGTTCCCGATCGCCATCACCGGATCGCCCACCTGCAGCGTGGTGTCGTCGCCCAGCTGGATCGGCACCAGGTCGTCGGGAGCGTCGGCGAGCGCCAGCACGGCCAGGTCGTGGGCGGGGTCGGTCGCCACGATCGTGGCAGCGTACGTACGCCCGTCGGCCAGCTCGACGGTGATGCTGGAGGTCCCGGTCGACGAGACGACGTGGTTGTTGGTCACGATGTGGCCCTCGGTGTCCCACACCACGCCCGAGCCCACCCCGGAGCCGCTGCGGGTGGTGACCGTGATCGACACCGTGCTCGGCAGCGCGGCGGCGGCGGTGACGCTCCAGTCGGGCGCCGACGAGGTGCCCTGCACGACCTGCGTCACGGTGGTGGTGGCGGCCTGCGGCGTGGCGCCCGACGTGACGAGCAGGGCGCCGGCAGCCCCCGAGGCGAGGCCCAGGGCGACGACCATCGCGCCGGCGGCGATCCGGCCGGCCCAGCGTGACCTCGGGCGCGGCGTCGGTCCGGCGGGCGGCGGGAAGGTCCCCGGCGCGAGCGTGAACCCGGGGGCGCCCGCAGGGGCGTGCGGAGCCGACGTGCTCGCGCCGTACGAGCCGGTCGGCCCCGGCCACAGGCCCGCCGGAGCGAAGTCCGGAGCCGAGCCCGCCGACGCGTCGGTCGTGACCGGGTGGGCGGTGGCCGGGGCCGGCGTCTGGCCCGGGTGCGGCTGCGGCTGGGCCGGGAGGGGCTGGGCCGAGGGCCACGCGTCGGTGGACTGGCTGCCGTACGGGGTGCCGGAAGGCTGAGTCATCGTTGCTCCTTCGCTGCGGGGCCGCTGTCGAGGCTCTATGCAACCGCTGGGCGCTGTCGGCACCCTGGCCGCTGTCTGTGGGTGCGCTGTGAACCGGTGTCGGTGGTCCGCCTAGCAGCCACCACCGACGAGAAGGTCGCCGGCTGTGGACGGCGGTGACAACGCCTCGTGCCTGTGGACGACCTGGAGAGTGTCGGACCTCTGCCACAGAATCGGCGGCATGAACGAAACAAGCACTGACGCTGCTGAGCTCGTCGTCGGTGACGACGGCCTGGCCAGGCCCCGGTCGGCTTCCCGCAGCGCGTTGCTGCGGGACGACGACGACCACGAGTGGGGTGACGTCGTCACCGACGAGCGCACGCTGTTCGAGATGCTGGTGCTCGAAGGCTTCCAGACCGGCATGAGCTGGGAGGTGGTGCTCCGCAAGCGGAAGGCGTTACGGGGGCGTTCACAAGGTTCGACCCCGAGGTCGTGGCGGCCTACGACGAGGCCGACGTGGAGCGGCTCTGGGCCGACCCGGGGATCATCCGCAACCGGCGCACGACCCTCGCCACGGTGACCAGCGCCGCGGCCACCGTGGAGCTGCGCGGCGACGGCGGGTTGCCGGAGCTGGTGTGGCGCCACATGCCGGTCACCACGCCCGTGCCCCGCGTCCAGGGCGAGGTGCTGCTCGTGACGGCTGCGTCGCTGGCGCTGGCGCGTGACCTGCGGCGCCGCAGCCTCACCCTCGTGGGGCCCGACACCATGCTCGTGCTCATGGCGGCCGCCGGGGTGGTCGACCACCACCTCGTGGGGCAGCCACCGCCGCGGCTGCAGCGGCCTGTGGTCCCCGAGCGGCCGACGCCGCTGCCGGCCGGTGCTGTCATGACGGTCCGCTGCTGCGGTCTGCGGCCTCCGCCCTCAGCGGGTGGCGGGTGGGATGTCGTCGCTCTCGTCGTAGACGCCGGGGCCGTCGATGATCAGGGTGGCACCCTCGGCCGACTCGCGCAGCGCGGCGGGGGCGAGGGCCTTGGCGAGGTGGTAGAGCCCCACGGCCACGATCGTGCCGAAGGCGATGCCGCCGAGCTCGAAGGTGGGGGTGACCTGCAGCGACACGTCGCCGATGCCGATGATGATGCCGGCTGCCAGGGGGACCAGGTTGATGGGGTTGCCGAAGTCGACCTGGTTCTCCTTCCAGATCTTGGCGCCGAGCAGGCCGATCATCCCGTAGAGCACCACGGTGATGCCGCCGAGCACGCCACCGGGGGTGGCGGAGATGATCGCGCCGAGCTTGGGGGAGAACCCGAACAGGATCGCCACGAGGGCCGCCACGACGTAGGCGGCGGTCGAGTAGACCTTCGTGGCCGCCATCACGCCGATGTTCTCGGCGTACGTGGTGGTCGGCCCGGCGCCGGCCATGGTGGCCAGCATGGACCCGGCACCGTCGGCGGCGATCGCCCGGCCCATGTAGGAGTCGAGCGGTTCACCGGTCATCTCGGCGACCGCCTTGACGTGCCCGGTGTTCTCGGCGATCAGCGCGATCACGACGGGCAGCGCCACGAGGATGAACGCGATGTCGAAGGTGGGCAGGTGGAAGCCCACCACGTTGGTGGCGCCGGCGCCGGCCCGCCACGTGCTCAGGTCGGTGACCGGCGGCAGGCCGACGAGGGGCGCCTGGGCGACGTTGGTCCAGTCCACGCGCAGGTGGGTGTCGACCGCTCCGGTCGCGGCGTTGAAGGAGGTGACGGGGCCGGTGGCGAGGTCGAGCACCCACGACACCAGGTAGCCGACGATGAGCGACACGAAGATGGCGATCCGGCTGACGAAGCCCTTGAAGCCCACGCTCAGCCCGACCACCACGAGCATCGTGACGAGCGCCACCCACTGGTCCTGCGGCCAGTAGGCACCCGCCACCACGGGGGCCAGGTTGAAGCCGATGAGCATGACCACGGCGCCGGTGACCGCCGGCGGCAGCACCCGATGGATCACCCCGGAGCCCATCACGTGGATGATCACGCCCACGACGAAGAGGACCAGACCGGTGACGAACAGGGCACCGCTGAGGTGCGAGGGGTTGCCGCCGCCCGCGTAGATCGAGGTGGCCACGCCCACGAACGACGCCGACGACCCCAGGTAGCTGGGCACCCGGTGGCGCACCACGACGATGAACACCAGCGTGGCGATGCCGCTCATCATCACGGCGAGCTGCGGGTTGAGGCCCATGAGCAGCGGGAACACGAACGTGGCGCCGAACATGGCCACCACGTGCTGGGCGCCCAGGCCCACCGTCTTGCCCCACGAGAGCCGCTCCGTGGGCCCGACCACCTCGCCCGGCTGCAGGTTCCCGTCGCCGTGAAGTCTCCAGATCGCCATGTGCACACCTCCGCGGGGCATCCTAAGCGGACGAAGACGGCCTACCCGCACCAGGTGGGCCCCGGCGACGGTCGGGCCGCTCGCGCTCCGACCGACCCTGGACGGGGGCGCCGACCGGGCGTGTCCGTGCCGCGCGCCAACGGTGCGTCGCACCTAGGATGGGGCGCATGGCGGAGCCCACCCGTACGGTCGACATCCTCGTGCTCGGAGCGACGGTCGCCGGTCTGACCGCTGCGGTCGAGGCCGCCGCCGCGGGCGCGTCGGTCGAGGTGCTCGACCCGAGCGAGGTGACCCGGTTCGGCACGGGCCTGGTCACCGTGGCGCAGGGCGAGGCGCTGCGCGACATCGAGCTCCACCGCGGGGTGGAGGCCTGTGACGCGATGGTCGCCGAGACCCTGCGCGCCATCGCCTGGCTCACCGAGACGTTGCCGCTGCACGGCGTGCAGCCCACCCCACGGACGGCCTACAGCCTCGCCGTCGACGGCCACGTCGCTTTCCACCTGCGCCACGAGGCGCGGCTGCTGCGCCGCGGCGGGGTGGTCGTCGACGTCACCGACGACCAGCCGCTGGCACCGCTCGAGACCCGGCCAGCCCTCGTGGTGGCCGACCAGGCCCAGGTCGAGCCGTCGGCGCACCGTCAGGCCCTTCTCGACGCGGCCACCGCGGCGGGTGTCGAGGTGCGCCGCGGGGTGCGGCTCGGCCGGTTCACCCCCGGCCAGCCGTGGAAGGTCACCTACGGTCCCGACGACACCGAGATCGCCACCACCCACGTGATCGACACCATCGGCTCGGCGCCGTGGGGTGGCCGGCTCGGCGGGTCGCTGCGGGTGTGCGCCGTCGCCGAGACCGACACCCCGGCCGGGTTCAGTCACGACATCCACCTGCTCGTCGACACCCCCGCGGCCCTCGTCGTGCAGCGGCGCCGTACGCTCCTCGTCGGTCACCCCGTCGCGCCCCAGGACGAGCACGCCGCCCTCGTCGACCTCGTCGCGTTCGCCTCCGGCAGGCTCGGCCTCGACGTGACCGGGGTCCGCACCCGCCCGGTCGAGGTCACGGCCGACCGGCTGCCGGTGGTCGGCCGCCTCCCCCTGCTCGACGGCGCCTGGATCGCGCGCGGGTTCGGGCTGGCCGAGACCACCGTCGGCACCGCCGCGGGCCTCCAGCTCGCCGCGGCCACCACCGGCGGCGACGTCGACCTGCCGTGGGCGCCGCTGCGGCCACCGACCGGCGCCCTCGCGCTCTACCGGCGCTGGGCCGGGTCGCTGCCCGACCCGATGGTCGACGTGCCGGCCCTGCTCAAGCGCCGCGGCATGGACGACTGACCGCCCGCCAGGGCCACCGCCGCGCCGCCCCGTACGACGAGACCCCGCCCAGGACCGGGCGGGGTCTCGTGAGCGGTCGTCTCAGGCCTTGGTCCCCAGCGCCGCGATGGCGTCGACGACGAGGTCCCAGAAGCGGGCCCGGTCGAGCTGCATGGCGACCTTCGTGCGCGCCTGCGGGGGCACCCCGGTGCGACGCATGGCGGCGAGGTCGGGGCGGAAGTCGACCACGGTCATGCCCTGGGTCCAGGAGCCGTTGAGCTCCACCGTGACATGGGCGAGGGCGGTGGTGAAGACGGCCGGGTCGATGATCGACGCCACCGCGCACGGGTCGTGCACCGGCGGGTCGCCCAGGCCGTACCTGCCGTCGTACGTCGACCGGAAGAAGGCGAGCATCTCGTTGACGAAGTCGGCCAGCGGGGTGCCGATGGCGCCGATCCGCTCGACCACGTCAGGGGTCGCGGTGGCCTGGTGGGTGAGGTCGAGCCCGACCATCGTCACGTCCCACGGCGCGGCGAACACCGCCTCGGCCGCCTCGGGGTCGCAGTAGATGTTGAACTCGGCGGCCGGGGTGGAGTTGCCGCGGGTGTGGGCGCCGCCCATCAGCACCACCGACTTGACCCGCTCGGCCAGCGCCGGCTCCTTGCGCAGCGCGAGGGCGATGTTGGTCAGCGGGCCCACGGGCACGAGGTGCACCGTGCCCGCCGGCTCGGCCATCACCGTGTCGATGATGACGTCGACGGCGTGACGCGGGTCGAGCGCCACGGTGGGCTCGGGCAGCACCGGGCCGTCGAGCCCGGACTCGCCGTGGATGTCGCCGGCCACCACCTGCGACACCACGAGCGGACCGGCCGCGCCGGCCGCCACGGGCACGTCGTGGATGCCGGCGACCGTGCACACCGCGAGCGCGTTGCGGGTCACCTTGGGCAGGGTCTGGTTGCCGGCGACCGTGGTGATCGCCAGCAGGTCGAGGTCAGGGTTGCCGGCGGCCAGGAGGATCGCGATGGCGTCGTCGTGGCCGGGGTCGCAGTCGAGGATGATCTTCTCCACACTGTGACCGTACTCTGCCCGCACCAGGTGCCGCATCGGGACCCCCTCAGCGCAGCCAGCCGACCTGCTCCCAGGCCAGGGTGCCGAGCCCGCGGGCGCCGTAGTTGGCGAGGCGGGTCCGTACGCCCACCTGCTCGGGCTCCTGGTAGAGCGGCAGCACCCGCACGTCGGCCCACAGCAGCCTGTCGGCCTCGAGGGCTGCGGCGGCGCGCCTGGTCTCGTCCGTCTCGGTGGCGACTGTCGCCACGAGCCGGTCGAGGTCCTCGTCGGCACCCCCTGACAGGTTCTCGGCCACCCGGTGGCGCAGCGCCTGGTACGGGAACACGCTGCCCGGCGGGGCGAGCCCCGCGAGCTCGTACGTCCGCTGCTGCACCTGGGTGTCGACGTCGGCCTGCGGCACGGTCTCGACCACCACCGTGATCCCCACCCGGGCGAGCTGCCGACGCACCTGCAGCGCCTGGTTCTGCATGAGCTTGTCGGTGTCACCGACGGTGAACCGTACGGTCAGCGGCACCCCGTCCTTGGCCCGGGTACCGTCCGCGGCGGCCGCCCAGCCGGCGGCCTCGAGGGTGCGGCGAGCCTGGTCGGGGTCGTGGCGCAGCCCCGTCACCGTCGCGAGGTCGGTGTAGCCGCGCTGGTTGGTCAGCAGGGTCGGGCTGCCGAGCACGAGCGGCGTCAGCCCCATCCCGGGCAGGTCCGACCTGGCGACCTCGGCCCGGTCGAGCGCCATCACGACCGCCTGCCGCACCGCCGGGTCGGCGAGCACCCCCGAGCGCTGGTTGAGCACCAGCCCCCGCCACACCGTGCCGGGGGCGCGCCGGACCTCGCCGTCGGCCACCGTCTTGGCGCGCGCGTACGCGTCGCCGTCGACCCCGATCCGGAACGCGTCGAGCTCCCCGGCGGCGTACGCGCGGGACGCGTCGTCGCTGCTCAGGGCACGGAACGTCACCCGCTCCAGCCGGGGTGCCGCCCCCCACCACAGCGGGTTCGGCACGTAGACCACCGTCTTCGACACGGGGTCGTACGAGGCGATCCGGTACGGCCCCGAGAACCAGCCGTCGCGGTCGGCGAGGCTCGTCCAGCCATCGTCGAAGGTGGCCGCCGTCGCCACCGACTCGGCCCGCAGCGGCCCGTTGCTGAACGTGGCCCGCCAGTCGGGGTAGACGGTGCGGTAGGTCACCCGCACCTGCGTGGCGGTGGCGCCCGGCTCGACCGCGGTGACCTGGTCGAACCCCGCGGTGGTGGCGCACCGGATCGCCGCGTCGGACCCGTTGCAGGCCCGCCACGTGGCCTGGAAGTCGGCCACCGTGAACGGGGTGCCGTCGTTCCACACCGCCTTCGGGTTGAGCGAGTACGTCACGACGGTGACCGGCGAGTGCTCGACCGTCGGCTCCTCGGCCAGCCACGCGGGGTTCGCGCTCAGGGAGCCGTCGGGGGCGACGTCGAACAGCCGCGGGGTCATCGGGGCCCGCACCTCGTCGGCGGCGGTGCCGGTGCCCTGGGCGCTCAGCGGGTTCCAGCTCGTCGGCAGCTCGTCGACCGCGACGCGCAGCTCGCCGCCGTCGCGGACCCCGTCACGGGCGGTCGCCTTGACGTCCTGCGCCGAGGCGGGCGCGGCGCTGGGCCGCGCGCTCGACGACGCCGGCTGCGAC
>JBHAES010000180.1:0-5905 GCA_041855725.1 Actinomycetota bacterium | reverse complement strand
TGCGGGGCTACGCCGGACGCACCGGCCCCGCCGGCGACCTGTCGCCCCTCACCGTGGTCGCCGACGGCACCCGCCCCGCGTGGCGGCCCGGGTCGTTCGCGCGGGTGCTCGCCGACGTGCCGTGCACCGGCATCGGCGCCCTGCGCCGCCGCCCCGACGCGCGCTGGCGCCGCACCCAGGACGACCTGCCCGACCTCGTCCGCCTGCAACGGGCGCTGCTGCACAGCGCGATCGACGCCGCCACGCCTGGCGGGGTGGTGGCCTACGTCACCTGCTCGCCGCACCTCGACGAGACCGAGGGCGTGGTGCACGCGGTGGTGCGCGAGCGCTCCGACGTGACCGAGCTGGAGGCCTGGCGCCACCTCATGGAGGTTGACGACATCGCCCGCGGCCCCTACGTGCAGCTGTGGCCGCACCGGCACTCCACCGACGCGATGTTCCTCGCCCTGCTGCGCCGCTCGACCTGAGGTGGCGCCAGCGGCCTCAGCCGGCGAGCGCGTCGAGCGAGGCCACCACGGTGTCGACCAGCAGGTCGACCTCGGCCTCGGTCACCACCAGCGGCGGCGCCAGCCGTACGGTCTGGCCGTGGGCGTCCTTCGCGAGCACCCCGCGGGTCGCCATCTGCTCCACGAGCTCGCGCCCCGTGGCCAGCGCCGGGTCGATGTCGAACCCGCACCACAGCCCGACCGTGCGCACCGCCGTCACACCGTGGCCGAGCGTCTCGTCCATGCGGGCCGCCAACGCGGCACCCAGCGCGGCCGCCCGCTCCTGGAACGTGCCCTCCGCCACCATCGCCACGACCTCGCGCCCGATCCTGGCCGCCAACGGGTTGCCGCCGAACGTCGACCCGTGCGAACCCGGCGTGACGACACCCAGCACGTCACGGTCACCCACCACCGCCGACACCGGCAGGAGGCCACCCCCCAGCGCCTTGCCCAGCAGCAGCAGGTCCGGCCGCACCCCCTCGTGGTCGCAGGCGAACGTCGCCCCCGTACGGCACAGCCCCGACTGGATCTCGTCGGCCACCAGCAGCACGTCGCGGGCGGTGCACACCCGCCGCACCTCCCGCAGGTAGCCCGCCGGCGGCACGATCACCCCCGCCTCGCCCTGCACCGGCTCCAGCAGCACCGCCACCGTCGTGTCGTCGATCGCCGCCTCGAGCGCCGCCAGGTCCCCGTACGCGACGACGCGGAACCCTGGCGTGAACGGTCCGTACGACGCCGTCGCCACCGGGTCGGTCGAGAAGCTCACGATCGTCGTGGTACGACCGTGGAAGTTGCCGCCCATCGTCACGATCGTCGCCTGGTCGGCCGGGACCCCTTTCACCTCGTAGCCCCACCGGCGGCTCACCTTGAGACCGGTCTCCACCGCCTCGGCACCCGAGTTCATCGGCAGCACCAGGTCCATGCCCGCCAGGTGCGCCAGGTCACGGGCGAACAGCCCCAGCTGATCGTTGTGGAACGCCCGGCTCGTCAGCGTCAGCGTGTCGAGCTGCTCCTTCGCCGCCACCACCAGCCGCGGATGGGCATGCCCGAAGTTGAGCGCCGAGTACCCGGCCAGGCAGTCGAGATAACGGTTGCCCTCGACATCGGTCACCCACGCACCCTCGCCGCGGGCCACCACCACGTCCAACGGATGGTAGTTGTGGGCCGTGTAGGTCTCGGCCAGCTCGATGTGGCGCCGGTTCGACCGCTCGGTGTCGCCAGGCCCCGGATCTGTGAGCACCATCGCCCTCCTTTCAGACGACGCCACACTAGTACCGTCTGTCGTCGGCTCCGCAGCCAGTCGCCCGGACGCGTCCTGGCACCGGCTCCACAGGACCGGCGGGACCGGGCTCCTGCTCCCCCTCGGCTGGGCATGGTCCTGCCAGCCGGGTGACGGGTACCGACACGCCGACGAGCGTGCGACGCCTCGGCGGTGCCGCCTGATCAGCGTGGTTCGGCGACTCCTGCGGGGCTCCTTGAACGTGCTTGCGGTACGTCCCAGGTTGCCGCGGGGTCGAGGTCTCAGCAAGAGACTCTTCTGCCGGTTCACCCGAGGGCCGCGGTGATCGTCCTGTCGAGCAGCCGGACCAGGAGATCCCGGAGGTTGGAGCGGTCGACCAGGCTGCGCCTGAGGATGCGGTCGACGAGCTGGCCGGCGATGCCTTCGGTGCAGAACTCGGCGACGAGGTCGAGGTACCCCTCGTCGGGCGCGGCAGAGCCGGCACGTCTCGCGTCGATCATGCCGTCGACGATCCGCCTGATGTCGCCGTACAGCAGCGCGCGCAGCCGCTCACGGCCGAGGGCGTCGAGGGCGTTGCGCAGGAAGGTCTGGTTCTCGTCGACGTAGCGCAGGGTGAAGTCGATCGACCCGGCGAGGTTCTGCTGGTCGCGGAGGTCGTCGACGTGACGGATGGCCTCGTCGTCGAGCACCCACACGAGCAGGTCGGGGATGTCGACGAAGTGGTAGTAGAAGGTCTTGCGGTTGACGCCGGTGGCTGCCACCAGCTCGCTGACGGTCACCTTGTCGAGCGGCTTGGTCGCCATCGCGGCGCGCAGGCTGGCCCCGAGCATCCGCTTCGTGTTGAGGGTGGTCGTGCGCTGCGTCACGCCGTTCTCCGTCCCGGCCGGCCCGGCAGTCGCCCCTCCGGGCGCGCCGGACGATGGTCAATGTCGCCGATGTGTCCCAACTTGCCACACGCTCGCTGGCCTGTCCGTGGTGGCGGCACCGGATCGGCGGGAGCGTGGAGCTGCACCCGGGCGCGGTCGCGCCCCGTCCCCGACACCAGGAGCAACCATGACCACCCAGGCGCTGGGCAGCACCCCGACTCTCGACGAACCGCCGCTGCGGGTGCTGGTCGTCGTCCCGGCCTTCAACGCGGGCGACACGACCCGCGGCATCGAGGCCGCCCGGGCTCTGGCCGCGAGCGCCCGACGGCACGGTGGCGCCACCGACATCGAGTTCGTCTACCCGCGCACCACCACCCGGTACGACGCGGCGATCCGCGACGCCGGCTTCACGGCCCGCGCCCTCGACGTCGCGTTCGACGACGAGCTGGTCGAGCAGGTCATGTCGGCCGACCACGACGGCTCGGAGTTCTTCACCGACGTCCAGGAGGCCGGGCGCATCATCGATGCCGTCCTCGACGAGCTGCGCCGGGCCGCCCCCGACCTGGTCGTGTACGGCTTCCTGCCCCCGGTGGGGATCGCGGCCCAGATCCTGCGGATCGCGAGTGCCTGCTACTCGCCCTTCCCCGCCACCCGACGCTGGGTGTCGCGCCACTTCCTGGGCGGCATCCCCGACGAGCTCAGCAGCGGGCCGTTGGGTGATGTTCCCGAGCCGCTGCGGCGCGGTGTCGCCCGGGCGTCCTCCGCGCTGGTTCCGTTGACCGGGTTCTTCCGCCAGCCCACGCTGGCCCGCGCGGGCCTGCGCCGCGGCTGGCGGCCGACCAGCCCAGACCTGTTCGGGATGCTCCGTGCGGACGTGCAGGTCGTGAACGACCTGCCCGCCTTCTACGCCGGCCAGCGGCTCGGCCGCCACGTCCGCGTCGCGGGACCGCTCTACAGCAGGCCCGAGCACCAGGTCGTACCCCAGGAGATCGCGGGTTGGTCCCGGTCACCTGGCCACCGCGGACAAGCCGGAGCTGCTCGTACCCGACTTCATGACCGAGTACCCCTTCGACACGACCCGCGCCGCCACCCAGCTCATGCTCGCCGGCGTGCTCGACCGCTACCCCAGCATCCGGTGGCAGCTCGCCCACGCGGGAGGAACCCTGCCGTACCTCGCCCACCGCATCGGCCTGGTGTCCAGAGTCCTCGCCGGGACCCCGCTGGCCGACCTGCCCATCGCGAAGGTCGCCGACTACCTCAGCCGCTTCTACTACGACACCGCGCTGTCGCCCTCGCCGGCACAGATGCGCGCCGTGCTGGAGGTCGCCCCGATCGAGCACATCGTCGCAGGGACCGACTGGCCCTTCTCAGGAGCCCTCCTGCGGGGGTCGGGCGACCCACAACCAGAGCTCGACGGAACCTTCGACCCGCGTCAGCGGCTTCTCGTGGAACGCGGCAACGCGTTGTCAGCCCTCCCGGGGCTGCGTGCTCGCGTGGGGTGACCGCTGCGGACGACCCTGCCGACCGGGTCACGGCGACGAACGCTTGCGCCGCGACCAGGCCGGTCGTGCCCACGTCCCGGGGGTGGCCGCCCCGTCGAGGTGGCCCAGGTCGCCTCGACGTACCAGCTCAGCGACATCGGCGCGGTCACCCCCAGGTCGCCGTGTCGTCGCTCGGCACCGGCTGCGCCTGCTCGTCGGTGACCGTGCCCGCGGTGGGGGAGGGTGCCCGTGCCGGGAGGGCCATCTGACCGCTGACCCCGCCCCGTGCCGTCACCGGGTGCCGGGAGGGTCCTCCGAGGCTCGCGGGGGCCTCGGCGACGGCTGCGGGAGCGGCTCGGGAACGGTCGGTAACTATTCCGCGACAAGAGGTGGCGACCCCTGGACAGATGACCCTCACGTCCCTTAGATTCCAGGTGCCACAAGGGCGTGGCGTGGTCTCGCAGAGGTCACCTCCCTCCGACCGACACGAGGGCACGATGTAACTGGGACCGCGCGGTGTCACCGGGGGGTGCCCGCGCGGATCTCATTCCCGCCGCCAGCCACCCAGGCTCTCGTCGGGTGCCCATGCGCCCGGGCCGGTGGAGCCCAGCCTGAGCGCTCCACCGACGCATGCCCCAGCGAGCCGGCGGTCACCAGGCGGCGTCGTCCGGGTGCATCCACTAGGCTGGGCCGGGCACACGACCCGAGGGGACCGACATGGACTACTGGACGCTGCTGGGCATCGCGTTCATCCTGCTCTTCGGCGGCGTCGGCATCGGGGTGCTCTACTTCCTCGTACGCACCGCCAACGGGGTCGACAAGGTGCTCGACGACGTCAGCACCTCGATCACCCAGCTCACCGGCGACGCCCACACGCTGGTCGACCAGGACGGCCGCGAGCTGCTGCGCGAGCTCAGCACCGGGCTCGGCAACGTCAACGAGATCACCTCCGACGTCGCCACCGTGTCGAACCATGCCACCGACATCGCCGACAACGCGTCCCAGCTGACCGGGCTGGTGACCGCCACCATCGGCGTCCCCCTGGTGAAGGTGTCGGCGTTCTCGTACGGCGTCCGCCGGGCCATCGCGGCGACGAGGGGGAAGAAGTGAGCCGGGGCACGTGGTTCGTGATCGGCGTCGCCGTCACCGTCGTCGTGGTGTGGCAGGGCCGCAAGGTCTACCGCCGCTTCACCCCCCAGGGCGTGCAGGACCAGGCCGCCGACCTCGGCGACGAGCTGGGCCGCCGGTTGCGTACGTTCACCAGCACCCTCACCGAGGCCATGCACGAGCGTGAGGCCGAGCTGCGCGAGGCGCTCGGCATCGACGAGGCCCCACCCGCCAGGGAGTTCGTCCCGGTGCAGGCGCGGCGAGCTACCAGGGCCACGGCGCGCTGACCCGGCGCCCACGGCCCGAACCCGGCTCCCGCACGCCCACCACCACGTAAGGACCCACCATGCTCACCTCCGAGATCCGACGCCGCTTCCTCGACTTCTTCGCCGCCAACGGCCACGAGGTCGTGCCGTCGGCGTCCCTGCTCTACAACGACCCCACCCTGCTGTTCGTCAACGCCGGCATGGTGCCGTTCAAGCCCTACTTCACCGGCGCCGAACCCGCCCCGTTCGCCCGGGCCACGAGCGTGCAGAAGTGCGTCCGCACCCTCGACATCGACGAGGTCGGCAAGACCACCCGCCACGGCACGTTCTTCCAGATGAACGGCAACTTCTCGTTCGGTGACTACTTCAAGGCCGGCGCCATCGAGCTGGCGTGGCGGCTGGTCACCGGGCCCGAGTCCGACGGGTGCCTCGGCTTCGACCCGGACACCGTCTGGGTCAC
>JBHAES010000179.1:0-8391 GCA_041855725.1 Actinomycetota bacterium | reverse complement strand
GCGACCGGGCTGGCGCGCCAAGAGCTGTACGCCGCCTCGCTGGGCTGACCCTCGCCGAGGAATCGGGCACAGTACTGCCATGGTTCCGTACGACCGGCTGCTCGCCGAACGCTCGCTCCCGGCGGCCCCCGACCCGCTGCCGGCCTCGGTGGTGGACGCCCACACCCACCTCGACGCCGCCGCCGAGCTGCGCGACGGCAACGGGCTGAGCGTCGACGAGGCGCTCGCGGTGGCCTCGTCGGTGGGGGTCGAGCGGGTGGTGCAGACCGGGTGCGACGCCACCGACTCGCAGTGGGCGGCAGACCTGGCGGCGAGCCGGCCGAACGTGGTCGCCTGCGTCGCCCTCCACCCCAACGAGGTCGCCCGTCACCCGGAGCGGACGGCCGACGGGCTCGAGGTGATCGCCCGGCTGGCCCGGGCGC
Source organism: Actinomycetota bacterium (assembly GCA_041855725.1). Lineage (GTDB taxonomy): Bacteria > Actinomycetota > Actinomycetes > Propionibacteriales > Propionibacteriaceae > JBHAES01. The sequence goes on along the minus strand of JBHAES010000179.1, from coordinate 7,969 downwards.
CGCGGGTGCGGGGCGTGGGGGAGACCGGCCTCGACTTCTACCGCACCACCGACGACGCGGGCCGGGCCCGGCAGCGGGAGTCGTTCGCCGCCCACGTCGAGATCGCCCGCCAGAGCGGGCGCACCCTCGTCATCCACGACCGCGACGCCCACGCCGAGGTCCTCGAGGTGCTCGCCGCCCAGCCGCTGCCCGAGCGGGTCGTCATGCACTGCTTCTCCGGCGACGCCGAGCTGGCCCGCCGGTGCGCCGACCTCGGGTTCTGGCTGTCGTTCCCGGGGGTGGTCACCTACCCCGCCAACCGCGACCTGCGCGCCGCCCTCGCCGTGACGCCGCGCACCCGGGTGCTCGTCGAGACCGACGCCCCCTACCTCACCCCGGTCCCGGCCCGGGGCCGCCCGAACTCGCCGTACCTGCTGCCGCACACCGTCCGGTTCGTCGCCGAGCAGCGCGGCTGGGACCTCGTCACCGCCTGCCGACAGCTGTCGGCCAACGCCTTCGCCGCGTACGGCGGCGGGTGGGGCGACGATGGCTGACCGGTCGGGGCTGCTCGACGGCCGTACCGTGCGCGAGCTCGCCGCCGGGCTCGGGCTGCGGCCGAGCAAGCAGCGGGGGCAGAACTTCGTCACCGACCCCAACACGGTGCGCCGCATCGTCGCCCGGTCACAGGTGGGGCCACCTGACACGGTCGTCGAGGTCGGGCCGGGCCTCGGCTCGCTCACCCTCGGGCTGCTCGAGGCGGGGGCCCGGGTGGTGGCGGTGGAGGTGGAGCCGTCGCTGGCCCGGCTGCTGCCGCGTACGGTCGCCGAGCTGATGCCGGCCGCAGCGGCCCGCCTCGAGGTGGTCGAGGGCGACGCGCTCCAGGTGACCGCGCTGCCGGGGCCCCCGCCCACGGCGGTGGTGGCGAACCTGCCCTACAACGTGTCGGTCCCGGTGCTGCTGCACCTGGCGGCGACCCTGCCCACCTGGACGTCCGGCCTGGTGATGGTGCAGCTCGAGGTCGCCGACCGGCTGGTCGCCGCGCCCGGGTCGAAGGTGTACGGGGTGCCGTCGGCCAAGCTCGCCTGGTGGGCGGCGGCGACCCGGGTGGGCACCGTGCCGCCGACCGTGTTCTGGCCGGTCCCCAACGTGGACTCCGGCCTGGTCGCCCTCACCCGGCGCGAGCCGCCCGCCACCACGGCCACCCGCGAGCAGGTGTTCGCCGTCGTCGACGCGGCGTTCGCCCAGCGGCGCAAGATGCTGCGGGCCGCGCTGGCGGGGCTGGCCGGGTCGTCGTCGGCGGCGACCGAGGCGCTCGTGGCGGCGGGGGTGGACCCGACCGTACGCGGCGAGACGCTCGGCATCGCCGAGTTCGCGCGCATCGCGGAGCGGCTGGGGTAGGTTCGCGGGCATGACCGAGGTGCAGGGTCTGTACGGGGCGGTTCGGGTCCGCGTCCCCGCCAAGCTCAACCTGACGCTGCGGGTCGGCCCGCTGCGCGACGACGGCTACCACCCGCTCGCCACCGTGTTCCAGGCCGTGAGCCTCTACGACGAGGTGTCGGCCGTCGCCACCGCGGGCGAGGTGACCTGCACCGTGTCGGGGGAGGGTGCCGCCCAGGTGCCGAAGGGCTCCCGCAACCTCGCGGTGCGCGCCGCCGAGCTGCTGCGCGAGCGTTACGGAACCCCCGGGCTGGGGTGCGCGCTGACGATCCGCAAGCAGATCCCCGTCGAGGGCGGCATGGCGGGCGGGTCGGCCGACGCCGCCGGGGCCCTCCTGGCCTGCTCGGTGCTGTGGGACCTCGACACCTCGCCCGACGACCTCGCCGAGCTCGGCGCCGAGCTGGGCAGCGACGTGCCGTTCGCCCTCGTCGGCGGCTGCGCCTACGGCACGGGCCGCGGCGAGCAGCTCGTGCCGGCCCTCAACCGGGGCACCTACCACTGGGTCCTCGCGTTCGCCCACCGCGGCCTGTCGACCCCCACGGTGTTCCGCCGGCTCGACGAGCTGGGCCTGGCCACCACCGAGCCGCTGGCCGCCCCGCAGGCGGTGATGAACGCGCTGGCCGCCGGCGACGCCCGGGCACTGGGCGTGGCGCTCACCAACGACCTGCAGCCGGTGGCGTTCGCCCTCTACCCCGAGCTGGAGCGCACCCTCGCCGCCGGGCTCGACAACGGTGCCCTCGGCGGCGTCGTGAGCGGGTCGGGGCCCACCGTCGCGTTCCTGGCCGCGGGGGAGTCGGCCGCTGTCGACCTCTCCGTCCGGCTGTCGGCCGAGGGCGTGGCGCGCCAGGTCCGCCGGGTCGCCGGGCCGGTGCCCGGCGCCCGCCTCATCGCCTGAGCCTCACCCGTCGTCGACGGCCAGCAGGAGGCGGCGCAGCAAGGTGGCGAGCTCGGCGCGGTCGTCGGCGTCGAGGGCGGCGAGCAGCCCCTCCTCCCAGGCGAGCAGGTCGGCGAGGGCGGCGTCGACGACGTCGCGGCCGACGGGCGTGAGCCGGACGAGGACGCCGCGCCCGTCGGCGGGGTCGGTGCGGCGCGCCACGAGGCCGCGGGCCTGCAGCCGGTCGACGCGGTTGGTCATGGTGCCCGACGTGACATGGTTGAGGCGCATCAGCCGCCCCGGCGACAGCTGGTAGGGTTCGCCGCTGCGCCGCAGCGCCGACAGCACGTCGAACTCCCACAGCTGCAGGTCGTGGGCCTGGAACGCCGAGCGCCGCCCCTCGTCGAGCCGCTGCGCCACCCGCACCACCCGGGAGAGCACCTCGAGCGGCTCGGTCGGCAGGTCGGGCCGCTCCCGACGCCACGACGCGACGATCCCGTCGACCTCGTCGAGGCGTTCGTGGCCTGCCATGGGCGGCATCCTACGAGGCCATCCTGCCCGTCGACCACCGACGACCGGGGGCGCCGCCCAGCAGCCGGTCGGTGCCCAGCGTCACGCGGCTCGACCCGTTCGGGTCGCGGCTCCTCGACGGCGCCCGGCCCGCTGCCGAAGGTCCGTCCTTGACGGGTCGAGCTGGTCGGCCTCGCACGGCGAGGGGTCACCGGCCACCACCACGGGTCGGTCCCGGTCACGGTGACGTCACGGTGAGGACCGGCCGAGGCAGACCAGCAACCCTGCCCTCGATCAGCGCGCGAGTCGTGGCGCCGGCTGCGTCGCCACCGCCACCTGCACCACGGGTGCCGGTGCGACCTCGCGGCAGGCGCTCTCGCCCAGGCGGCGCGAGCGGAGGCTGTCCCGTCATGCCGGGCCGTCGGGCCAGGTGCGGTCGCGTCCAGTCCTGGTGAGCCCGTCGCCCCGCGGGTCGGTCGCCCGACCGGACGCCCGGGCGTGCCCGACAGCCGGCCCCCGCCGACGCCGTGGCCAGTGACAACAACCGGCCCCCGACGGACAACAACAGGTCTGTGGACGGCTCTTCCGGTCTCGCCTGGGTGTGACAGGTTTGTCTGGACGTGCGCGCGGCGCGTACGAGAGGAGGGGAGATGGCGGCAGAGACGGCCAGCCGGGCAGGTGGCGTGCCGTGGCCCGGGAAGATGCTGCGGCCCTCTGTGCTGCCGGCGACCGTCACCGGCTACGTCGAGGCCGCCTGCCCGAACGGCAGCGAGACCGACCGCGCCAGGGCCCGCCGCGCTGCACCGGGTGCTGACGCGCGTCGCCGTGCGACCGTAGACAGCGGACGTCGTGCGCGACCGTCGACATCGTCCGTGGGCAGGCCTCGCCGCCCCCGCGGAGTGTGCCATGCTGAGATCACCCCCGAGCAGGAGGCACCATGAGAGTGACCCGGTTGTGCGCTGCGGTGGTCGTGGCGCTGGTCGTCGTGACGGGCTGTGCGAGGACCGCGGCAGAGCCGTTGTACGCATGCAGCGACGCTGCCGGTGGGCATGTTCTGTGCCCGAAGGCGAGCAAGGATGCCCAGCTGGAGGCTGAGGCGACGGCGGTGTACCGGAGGTTCTGGGCCGAGGGCATGCGGTTGCTGAAGGCGGGTGGGGCGCCCGAAGCCACCGACGAGTTGCGGGCCACCGCGACCGGGCGTGCGCTCGAGTCGGTTGAGACTCACATGGCGGCGCACTACCGGGACCAGATGATAACGGTCGCCTTGCGGGAGAGTCTGACGATCAGGGTGTCGCAGGAGTCGGTTCCTGAGTCGGTGGTTGCCCTCATCGGGTGCGAGGACACGACGGGCAGTCTGTTTCGTAACCCGCAGGGCGAGACCGTCGGCACCGGCGGGAAGCGAGAGAAGACCCGTTTCTTCAAGCGTGTGGATGGTCAGCTGAAGATCTTCGACGTGAAGGAGAGGGAGACGTGCGAGTCGTAGTCGTCGCGTTGGGGGTGCTGCTGACGGTGCTGGTCGTCCCTGCGGCTCGAGCTGACACCTGCACGAACACGGCAGATTCCGACTGGACCACTACTACGGTCAGGGTCAGCTGCAAGGCTGGTGCGACTCAGGCGCCGGGAGCGGGTAAGACTACTGCGCCTCCTGGGCGTCAGGCTGCCGCCGGGTCGGCTGGGCCGGCGACCCCCGAGCCGACGTTCGACGCAGACGGGTGCATCGTCTATGAGGACAACAGCGTGTGCAGCCCGACGGGGGCCAACCTGGCGCCGACCCTGTCCCTGTCCGTTACGCCTTCGGCGGCGCCAGCGTCGCCGCCGGTCCCCGAGGAGACGATCCGGGAGGCGACGGCCCAGATCGTGCTGCCGGAGCCGGACGTGAACGTGGGGCCGGACCCGTCGGTGAACAAGTGGAACGCGGTCGCGGTGGGGTACCCGTTGTGGCTGTGGACCAGCGGTGACAAGCAGGTGGCCACCACGGTCGAGGCGCAGGGCATCGCGATCTCCCTGGAGGCTCGGCGGACGCACACCGTGTTCGAGATGGGTGATGGCGGCAAGGTGCGGTGCAAGGCGATGGCCCGGTACTCGAAGCCGGTGTTCTGGAACGATCCCCCGAAGGAGTCACCGAACTGCGGCTACCGCTACCAGCAGCTGCCGAAGAGGGTGGGCGCTGGGTACACCGTCACCGTCACCACCCACTGGACGGTCACCTGGACCGCAGCCGGCGCCACCGGGGAGCTCACCATGACCCGCACCGGTTCCCGCCACCTCAACGTCGTCGAGATCCAGTCCGTCATCGTCGCCCGCTGACCTCGGACCCGCCCAGGGAGTGCGCGCCGTTGCCGCCGGCTGGGGTGCGGGCCGTGCCGCCCTCGCTGGTGAGTTCGACGCAGTCGTGCGAGGCCCGGGGCCGCGCGCCTCGCTCACCCGTTCACCCGGCTCACCGAGGCCGACCAAGGTGTCGTGGGGCAGCACGTCGCGCCCGATGCGGTTCAAGGGCGACCAGCAGCATCGAGGGGCGACCCCGCGCCCGTCGGGTCGACGGCGGGGCCCCGTAGCCGTCCGCCCCGGAGGGGTCGCGGTGGCGCCGCACCACCCGGAGGGGGAGACTGGACGGGTGCACAGCCTGACCGAGCCTGCCCGCGCCCGCCGCGTACGTGTCCGGATGACGAGCGCCGAGCGGCGCGACCAGCTCGTGCTCGTGGCCCGGACGGCTTTCGCCGAGAAGGGGTTCGACGGCACGAGCGTCGAGGAGATCGCCGCGCGGGCCGAGGTGAGCAAGCCGGTGGTGTACGAGCACTTCGGCGGCAAGGAGGGCCTCTACGCCGTCGTCGTCGACCGCGAGGTGCAGACCCTCCACAGCACGCTGCGGGTGGCGCTCACCACGCCAGGGGTCGGGTCGCGGCGGCTGCTCGAGCTGTGCGCCCTCGCGCTGCTCGACTACGTGGAGTCGTGCCCGGAGGGGTTCCAGATCCTGGTCCGGGACTCGTCGGAGCAGGGCTCGGGCGGGTCGTACGCGAGCATCCTCAACGACGTCGTGATGCGGGTCGAGGGCCTGCTCGGGGCGGTGTTCGCCAACCGGGGCCTCGACGCGAAGGCCGCCCCCCTCTACGCCCAGGCGCTCACCGGCATGGTGTCGATGACGGCCCAGTGGTGGCTCGACAACCCCCACCTCACGAAGGCCGAGGTGGCCGGGCACCTGGTCAACCTGGCCTGGAACGGCATGCACAACCTGCAGTCCGACTTCCGCCTCAGCGGGGCCCGACCCCGCGAGCACATGGCCGCGACCGGCGACGAGGCCCCGTGACCGGCTCCGACGCCGCCGCCCCCCGGGCCCTGGCGGCGACGGTCCTGCTGTTCGCCACCAACGGCATGGTCGCGGCCACGTACGCGGCCTGCCTGCCCGCCCTGCGGGTCAGGCTCGGCATCGACGAGCTCGGCATCACCGGCATGCTGCTCGGGCTCGGCATCGGCGCGATCACCGGCATGCAGCTGTCGGGGCGGCTCTGCGAGCGGTGGGGCAACCGACGGGTGGCGCTGCTGGGGCTGCCGGTGCTGGCGGTCGCGGCGGTGCTGCTCGGGCTCGCCCCCACGTACGGGTGGGCGCTGGCCGGCGTCCTCGTCCTCGGCCTCGGCAACGGGGTGGTCGACATCGCCATGAACGCGATCGCCGTCCAGGTGGAGCGGGCCCTCGAGCGGCCCGTGATGAGCGGCATCCACGCCACCTGGTCGCTCGGCCAGCTGGGCGGTGCCGCCCTGGTGCTGCTGGTCGGCACCCTCGTCGGCGGGGGCACCGGGCTCGTCACCGCCGCGCACCTGGTGGCGGCCGCGATCGTGGTCGGGTCGTGGCTGGTGTGCCTGCGGCTGGTGCCTGACGTCCGCACCCCGCCGCTGACGGCCCCTGACGGCAGCATCGCCGCCGTGCCGCGGGCCGCGTACGTGATGGGCGTGATGGCCATCGCCTTCGGGCTCGCCGAGGGGGCCGCGCTGGACTGGTCGGCGCTGCACGTCACCGACGTGGCGCGGGTGCCGGAGTCGGTCGGGGCCGCCGGGGTGGCGGCGGTGAGCGGGTTCATGGTGGTCGTGCGGCTGCTCGGTGACCTGCTCGTGGTCCGGCTGGGACGCCGCCGCACCGTCCGGCTGGGCGGGGTGGTCGCCGCCGCCGGGTTCGCCGCGGTCACGGTGGTGAGCCTGTTCCCCCTCGTCGTCGCCGGGTGGTGCCTCGTCGGCTTCGGGGTCGGCCTCATCGCGCCGCAGGTGTACGCGGCGGCCGGCCACCTCGGCGGGGCCCGCGCGCTCGCGGTCACGGTGACGTTCGGCTACGCCGCCGTGTTCATCGGACCGGCGGCGATGGGCTTCGCCGTGCGCACCGTCGGGATCCAGCACGCGATGGTGCTGCCCGCGCTCCTGTGCGCCGCGGTGCCGCTGCTGGCGGTGGTCATGCCCCGCGACGACGCGCTCCTGCGTACGGACGCCGGCTGAGGGCGCGCGACGATGACCGGGTGGCTGGCTCGCAACCCTCGTGACCTGATCCGCCTCGAGGGCAGCGACCGGGTGTTCAACCGGGTGCTGGTGCTCGGGGTGCTGATGGTGCCGCTGTTCATGGCGATGCTGGCCGTGTCGGCACTCAACGTGGCGCTGCCGTCGATCGGGCACGGCCTCGGGGCGTCGAGCGGTGACCAGCAGCTGCTGCTCGCCGGCTACGCGCTCGTGTTCGGCGTGGTGCAGATCCCGGCGGGGCGGCTGGGTGACGTCACCGGACGGGGCCTGTGGTTCGTCGTCGGGCTGACGCTGTTCAGCGTGGCGTCGCTCGGCTGCGGCCTCGCCCCCGACCCTGCCGTCCTCAACGGCGGGCGGGTCGTGCAGGGCCTGGGCGCCGGGATCTGCATGCCGCAGGTCACGGGCATGATCCAGCAGCACTTCACCGGCGGTGGCCGGGCGAAGGCGTTCGGCGTCTTCGGCATGGTGATCTCGGCGTCGGTGGCGGTGGGGCCGCTGCTGACGGGCGCCATCATCACCGGCCTGGGCGACCGCATCGGCTGGCGGGTGTCGTTCCTCGTCAACGTGCCGATCGGGCTGGTCGGCGTCGTGCTCGCCCTCGCCTGGTTCCCGTTCGAGACCGAGCGGCGGCGTCGCCGCGAGCGGCGGACCGAGCGGCTCGACCTCGACCCG
>JBHAES010000178.1:0-10147 GCA_041855725.1 Actinomycetota bacterium | reverse complement strand
GTGTCGAGGGCACCGGTGGGCTCGTCGGCGAGCAGCAGCCGCCGGGTGCCGACGAGGGCGCGCGCGATCGCGACCCGCTGCGCCTGGCCGCCGGACATGTGCTCGGGGTAGGCGTCGGCGACCTCGGCGACGTCGAGCTCGGCGAGCACCGCACGGGCGGCCGCGGCCGCGTGCCGCCGCGGGGCGCCGTCGAGCTCCAGCGGGAAGGCGACGTTGTCGGCGGCGGTGAGCGCGGGCAGCAGGTTGTAGTCCTGGAACACGTAGCCGACGCTGCGGCGGCGCAGCAGCGCCCGCTGGGTGGCGTCGAGCGCCCCGACGTCGACCCCCTCGACGAGCACCTGACCCGAGGTGGGGGTGTCGAGGCCGCCGGCGAGGTGCAGCAGCGTCGACTTCCCCGACCCCGAGGGCCCCATCACGGCCACGAACCGGCCTGCGGCCACCTCCAGCCACGCGTCGACGAGCGCGGGCACCACCGTGTCGCCGCGACGGTGCGTCCGGGTGACGCCCCGCAGCTGCAGGATCATCGCGCCACCTCCTCGGCCACGACACCCGGCTCGGCCTCGTCGGGCTCGCCGAGGCGGGCCGCGTAGCGCAGCAGGGCCGACTCGATGGTGTCGAGCCAGCGCAGCTCGGACTCGGCGGCGTAGATGTGGTTCTCCAGCACGAGGAACCAGACGAGGTCGTCGGCGTCCCCGGTCTGGGTCGGGGGCTCGGCCTTGAGCCGGGTGAAGTCGTGGAGGGCCCGCATGGTGGCGGCGCGCTGCCGCTGGATGAGCCGGGCGCGGTCGACGCCGGGCACCACCACCGCCATCGCCAGCTTCATCACCAGCTCCGACCGGCTCGGCTGCAGCCGCTCCAGCGGGGTGTACCACCAGCCGTCCAGCTCGGCCCGCCCCGCCTCGGTGAGGCGGAACGGCTCGGCCTGACCGGTCTGGCCGGCGACCCGCTCCACCAGGCCGTCCCGTTCCAGCCGCTGCAGCGTCTGCGAGACCTGCCCGATGTTCAGCGGCCACGAGCGGGCCGTCGACGCCTCGAAGTCGCGGCGCAGCGCGTACGCCGACGCGGGTCCGGTGGCGAGGAGCGCGAGGAGCGCGTGCTTGACCGACATGTCCCCTCCTATGGGTTACCCGGTAACTAGTTACTGAGTATAGGGTTACCGGACAACCCCAGGCATCACCGGGTCGTGACGCGGGCCGGGCGACCCCCGTACAGCCGCCCCTCGTACGCCTTCACCGCGGTCACGAGCACGAAGCCGAGCACCACCAGCAGCAGCACCATCCTCGGTGCCGGAGCGTCGCTCACCGCAGCAGGAAGGCGGCCTCGTTGGCGAGCAGGCGGCGCCGCTCGGCCGACTCGTACGTACGACCCATGTGGCCGAGCGCGTCGTAGACGACCCCACCCGACGGCGCCACCCACACCACGGGGTGGTGCACGTCGAGCGTCTCGTGCATGAGCACGGGCGTGATGCCGTCGTGCAGCTCGATGCGCCAGTAGCGCTCGTCGTAGGCGATGACCCGGTCGAGCCCCGCCAGGATCGGGTGCCCCTCGGCCCCGGGCACGGGCTCGAACACCGCCTGCGACCGCTCGGGGTGCCCCGAGACGCCGGGCACCCACGTACCGCCACACAGCTCGAACCAGCGGGGCCAGTCCCGGAACGCGTTGATGCCGGTGTGCACCGCGATCATCGGGTGGCCGGCGAGCCAGTCGTCGAGGCGGCCGTACGCGTCGGTCCACTCCGGCTCGCAGGGCAACGGATCCCGGGCGGCGAGCCCGCCGCCCGCGTTGACGACGAGCAGGTCCACCCCGTCGAGGTCACCGATCGCGGCCGGCTCGGCGTCCACCACCTCGGTGTCGTGGCCCGCCTCGGCCAGCGCCCGGGCGATGCCCGGAGACGTCTCGCCGAACGGGTGCCAAGGGTCGGTGTGCCTGCCGGTGCCGCTCACCACTCTGATCCGCGCCATGACCCCATCCTGGCAGGGTCCGCCACCGGCGAGGACCCCCCCACCCCGCCCGCGTCCACCCTTGTGACGACGAGCGCGATCCGTCCCTCAGCTCGCCAGCTCCCCGACGGGCCGGCTCACCCGGAGCCGACCGCGCGCCACCTCGTGACCGAGCCGTCCCGCCTGGACGAGGCCCACGTAGTCCTCGCGCTCGGTCAAGGGGACGAGGAGGCTGCGGGCGCTGTCGTCCTTGCGCACCGTGACGATGTGGTCGTGGTCGTCAGCCGTCACCGCGTCGAGGAGGGCCGGGCTGTGGGTCGTCGTGACGAGCGTGACGCGCCGGGTCGCCGCCTGTCGCCGGAGCAGCGCGAGGACCTGGCAGGCCTGGTCCGGGAAGAGACCGTTCTCGATCTCCTCGATGACGACGGTGCGTGGGGTCTCCGCGCCTGCCTCCCCGTGCTGCTGAGCCGTCAGGAGGGCCGCCAGGATGGCCAGGTAGCGCAGGGTCCCGTCGCTCATGGTGCTGGCCGGTATCGGGAAGGTGCCGTGGGGACCAGCCTCGTCGAGCGCCACCATGACGTCCACGGGTCCCGGGGAGTCAGGGAGCCGCCCCTCGGCGAACGTGAGCTCGGCGGACGGGTTGCCGATGAGGCCGCGGACGAGGTCGAGCAGCTGCTGCCACGCGGCCGGGTCGGACCTCATGGCGTACAGCTGCGCTGACAGGGTCGCCCCGGTCCGGCTGGGCGGGGCTCCGATCCGCGCGTAGGTCCTCATGGCCGAGGGGATCGGGTCGAGCACCCGGATCCCGGCGAGCACCTGCACGATCTGCCGGGCGGTCTCCACCACCAGGCGGCGAGCCTGTGTGTCCTCCGGGACCCGGGTCGTGGCCTGGAAGGTCACCAGGCGGTTCGCCGGCATGGTGACGTGCTTCGCCCGGCCGGAGGTGTAGACGTTGGCCGTGACGAGCCCGCTGTCGGCAGTGCGCTCGGCGTCGACGAGCCTCCTGGGCTTCTTACCCTCCTCGCGCAGCACCAGCGTCTCGCGCACGACCTCGGAACGTGCGGGGTCGAGCGCGACGTCCAGGCGCACCTCGCCACCGTCGCCCAGGTCGACCGTCGCACCTACCTCGATCAGGCCCTCACCGAAGGGCGCGCACCCTCGCAGCCCGCCGCGCAGGCCGGCGACGTCGGCGTCGTCACGGTCCAGGTCGGTGAGCGTACGGTCCGAGGCGAGGAGGGCGAGCAGGGTCAGCGCGTCGAGGGCGTTGGACGTGCCGCTGCCGTTGGGGCCGATGAGCATCGTCAGCGATGCCAGCGGGAGCACCTGCCCCTCGAAGGCCTTGAACCGCGGGAGCCGCAGCTGCGTCAGGTGTGGGATGCCCATGGCCCGGATCGTCCCATGCCGGTCGTCCAGCTCACCCCACGTTCTGGTCCTCACGGTAGCCACGCCACACGTTCTCGAAGAACTCGTCGTCGCTGGGCAGGGGACGCACCGGGCGCCACACGAACGTCGGCGGCGAGGCACCGTCCCACGTCACCTCCTGCACCACGTCGGCGTGGGCGTCGCCGTCGAGGCGGAACCGGAACAGGTCGCCCAGGTCGAGCTCGGGGGCGCCCGCCGTGTCGTCGGCCACCGGCAGCGATCCCTCCGGGTCGGTGTAGAGCACCGAGCCCCGGGAGCGGCCGCCGTGGTCGAGGTAGTCGGCCATGGCCGCCAGGTACACGTACTGGCTGGTGAGGATGTCGCGGGTGAGGAACAGCCGGTCCACCGAGCGCCGGCTGGCGGGGTCGGCGACCGCGGTCTCGTCGTACGCCGCCAGCCACTCCGCCACCTGGTCGAGCGCCTGCTGCACCGAGGCCCGCGACCGGACCACGCCGGCGTTGGCGCTCATCAGGGTGGTCGCCTCGCGCAGCAGCGCGTCGGTGGTGTCGGGCTGCGAGGCGGCGCGGGCGGTGGCCCCGCGCAGGAGCCGCAGCGCGTCGCCGGTGACGCCGCGGGCCGCCGCGACGAAGGCGGCGTCGTCGGCCGGGTCCTGGCGCCGCCGCTCGGCGATGTAGCGGGCCGCGCGGGTGGCGCCGACCTGGCCGGAGTTCAGCGCCGCCCCGCCGGGGCGGTAGACGCCGTGCGCCCCGGCCGCCTCCCCCACGGGGAAGAGACCCTCGACGTCGGAGCGCCACCACCAGTCGACGGCGAGGCCGCCGTTGTTGTGCTGGGCGCAGACCGCGATCTCGAGCAGGTCACGCTCCAGGTCGACGCCCGGGTTGCGCTGCAGGTAGAACTCGTAGGCGGGCCGGTTCATGTGCTGCAGCCGCTGGATCGGGGTCGAGTCGGGACCCAGCGCCACCACCTGGGCGCGCTCCAGGTAGTCGTACGCCTCGCCCGCCAGCTCGGCGGCGTCGAACGTGGGACGGACGGGGTTGCTGCGGAAGTCGAGGAACACCCGCCGGCCGCGCAGCACGGTCTCGCGGTAGACGAGCAGGTCGATGACCGACGAGCCGCTGCCCGCCTTGCGGATGTCGAACGGCCACTGGTAGCCCTTGAGGAACACCAGCGACATCAGCCGGCCGTAGTCGCCGATGGCCTCGACGAGGAACTCGCGCTCGTCGCCGCCGTCGGCGTCGGTGGAGACGAACCGGGGCACCACCTGCATGTAGCTGCCCGACACGTTCCACCGCGGCCGCACCGAGGCGAGCCCGAACTGCCACTCGGTGAGGTTCTTGCCGCGGGCGCCGGCACGCAGCGCCGCCCCGTTGGCGCCCCACTGGCCGTGCGGGTACACCGAGTCGGCGTACATCCCGGCGGGCCCGCCCGTGGCGTAGACGAGGTTCGTGCAGCGCAGCAGCACGAACCGGGGCTCGGCATCGTCCTTGACGTCGGTGCGCAGGCACAGCAGGCCGCGTACGGCACCATCGGCGACGACGAGGTCGACCACACGGCAACCGTCGAGCACCCGCGTGCCGTGGTCGGCGACCCGCTGCTCCAGCCGCTCCACCATGGTGCGCGAGGTGTAGGGGCCCACCGACGTGGCCCGCTGCCTGGGGTCGTGGTCGGTCTTGTAGCCGACGAACTCGCCGGAGCGGGCGTGCGGGAACGGCACCCCCGACTCGACGAGGTGGAAGAAGCAGCGGGGCGACCAGGCGGCCTCGGCCAGCGCGATGTCGCCGTCCATGGCGGCACCGGCGAACAGGGTCTCGGCCATGGCGCGCACCGAGTCGGGCTCGCCGCCGGAGAGGGTGAGCTTGTAGTAGGTCTGCTTGTCGGAGCCGGCGTTGCGGGAGGCGCCGGCGCGCACCTTGTCGGCGACCATGACGACGTCGCGCTGACCGAACGACCAGAGCCGGTCGGCGGCGCAGAAGCCGGCGGCGCCGGTGCCGACGACCACGGTGTTGGCGGTGACGACGGGGATCTCGGCGCCGTCGACGGTGAGGGTCTCGAGGGTCATGGTGGTCCTTGTCGCAGGGGTCTACGGGATCGGCGGGTCACAGCCGCGGGATCTGCATGCCGCCGCCCACGACCACGACGTCGCCGGTGCTGTAGGGCAGCTGCCCCGAGGCGAGCACCGCGACGGCGCCGGCCACGTCGGCGGGGGTCCCCCACCGGGGCATGGGGGCGAGACCGGCGGCGAAGAGGGCGTCGTACCTCTCGCGCACGCCGGCGGTCATGTCGGTGGCGATGACCCCGGGGCGCACCTCGTAGACGACGATGCCCTCGGGGGCGAGCCGGGCGGCCCACAGCTGGGTGGCCATGGCCACGCCCGCCTTCGAGATGCAGTACTCGCCACGGTTGGTGCTCACCGTGGTGGCCGAGACCGACGACACGTTGACGATGGTGCCGGCGACCGGCTGCCCCGGCTGGGCGGGGTCGTAGGGGCCGCGCTGCTCGATCATGCGGGCCGCGACGAGCTGGGTGAGGAAGTAGGGGCCGCGCAGGTTGATGGCCAGCACCCGGTCGAACTCGTCGGTGGTGGCCTCCAGCAGGTCGTGGCGCACCGACGGCGCGACCCCGGCGTTGTTGACCAGCACGTCGACGCGGCCGTACGCGGCGAGCGTGGCGTCGAGGTAGCGGCGGTGGTCGGCGGGCTCGGCGACGGAGCCCTGGGTGTAGGTGACCTCGCCCCGCTCCCGCAGCGCGGCGAGCAGGTCGGCGTTCTGCTCGGCCGGCCGGGTGGCCAGGATCGACACCTGGTAGCCGTCGGCCAGCAGCCGCTCCGTGATGCCGAGCCCGATGCCTCGGCTGCCGCCCGTCACCATCGCCACCGGCGTCATCGCCCACCTCCTGAGGTCGTCCGTGCGACCCATCCAACCTCACCCGACACGAATTGGCAAGCGCTTTCCACTCTAGGGGTCCGCCTCCCTCCGCGGGTGTCACCGACCCGGCGCGTCGGGCAGCGGCGCGAGCGCGTCGGCCACCACCTGGCGGGCGACGGCCACCGAGTCGACGAGCGGGTGCAGCGCGAGGGCGGCGACGGCGAGGTCCGTACGCTGCGTCGCCGCGGCGCGGATGACGAGCCGCTCGCAGGCCTTCACCTGCTGGCACAGGCCGAGGGAGGCGTCGGGCAGCGGGGAGACCGGCAACGGGTGCGGCCCGGCCGCGTCGAGGCGGCAGGGCACCTCCACCACGGCGTCGTCCGGCAGCCCGGGCACCGCCGGCGACCCGCCCAGGGCGTTGCGTACGTTGAGCACCAACCGGGCCGGCACGTCGAGGCGGACCGCGGCCATGAGGGCCAGCGCCACGCCCTCGTAGCCGCCGCTCGCCACGTCGGCGGCGTCGCGCTCGACGGTGCGGGTCTCGGCCATGTAGGTCTCGCCCCGGTCACGGTTGACCGCCTGCCACAGCTGCCAGGCACCTTGGGGGTCCGCTGCCGCCTGGGCGTAGAACGCCGTCTGGGTGCGCTGCAGGTACTCTCCCCGGGTGGGACCGGCGGCCCGGATCGCGGCGATGGCCTCGCGGGTGTCGTACCAGTAGTGCAGGTACTCGTTGGGCACCGCCCCCAGCACCCGCAGCAGCGTGTGGTCGAACAGGGCGCCCTCCTCGAACGAGTCGAGCAGCGCGTCGTCGGCGAGCAGCCGCGGCAGCAGGTCGACGCCGTCGGCGGTGCGCAGCCCTTGCAGCCAGCCGAGGTGGTTGAGCCCGGCGTAGTCGAGCTCGAGGTCGTCGAGCGGCACGCCCAGGGCGCGGGCGCAACGGTGAGCCAGACCGAGCGGCGAGTCGCAGATGCCGACCACCTGGTCGCCCAGCACGCCCTGCATCGCCTCGGTGACCAGGCCCGCCGGGTTGGTGAAGCTCACCACGAGGGCGTCCGGGGCGGTCTCGGCGACCGTACGGGCCAGCCGGAGCGCCACCGGCACCGTCCGCAGCCCGTACGCGAGCCCGCCCGGACCTGTCGTCTCCTGGCCCAGCACGCCCCTCGACAGGCACGACAGCTCGTCGCGGACGCGGCCGCCGAGCCCGCCCACCCGGATCGCCGAGAACACGACGTCGGTGCCCGCCACCGCCTCGGCGAGGTCGGTGGTGGCCCGCAGCGTCGGCGCCCGGCCCCCGTGGGCGCGCCGCTGCCCCGCCAGCACCGCCTGCATCACGTCGAGGCGGGCGGGGTCGGTGTCGTGCAGGCGCACCTCGTCGATGCCGAGGTCAGGGCGTCGCAGCACCTCGCCGTGCACCAGCGGCACCCGGAACCCGCCGCCCCCCACGATGGTCAGCCGCATCGGTGCGCCTCCCTCTCCCCGTGCCAGACTGCTGGCATGCCCGAGCACCTCGACCCGCTGGCCCACCTGCGCGACGACGACGGGCCCGACGTCGACGTGCTCGCCTGCGGGATGGTGTTCCTCGACATCATCTTCGCCGGTCTGCCCGGCGCGCCCCAACCCGGCTCCGAGGTGTGGGCCGACGCCATGGTGTGGTGCCCCGGCGGCATCGCCAACACCGCCACCGCGGCCCGCCGCCTCGGGCTGCGGACGACGCTCGCCAGCGGGTTCGGCGACGACGAGGGCGGCGAGCTCTGCCGCCGCCTCCTCACCGCCGAAGGCGTCGACCTCGGCCCGTCTCGCCGGTTCGAGGGGTGGCCCACCCCGGTCACCGTGTCGATCGCGTACGACGGCGACCGCGCCATGGTGACCCACGGCCGCCCGACCCCGGCGCCGGTGCCGGCCCTGGGCGACCCGCTCCCGCGGACCCGGGCCGTGCTGTGCGACGACCTCACCGACGACACCTGGTTCGGCGCCGCCGGCCGGGCCGGGCAGGCTCGGGCCGCGGGAGCGCTCGTGATGGCCGACGTGGGGTGGGACGAGTCGGGCCGCTGGCGCGCCGAGGTGCTCGACCGCCTCGCCTCGTGCGACGTGTTCGTGCCCAACGCGGCCGAGGCGATGGGCTACACGCGCACGGGCACCGTACGGGCGGCGTTGTACGCGCTGGCCGACCGGGTGCCCGTCGCGGTGGTGACCGACGGCGCCGACGGCGCCCACGCCATCGACGCCCGCACCGGGGAGGAGGCGAGCGCGGCCGGGCTCACGGTGACGGCGACCGACCCGACCGGCGCCGGCGACGTGTTCTCGGCCGGGTTCCTGGTGGGCACCCTCGCCGGGTGGCCGCTCGCGCAGCGCCTCGACCTCGCCTGCCTCACGTCCGCGCTGGCGGTGGGACGCCTTGGTGGCTCGCTGGGCGCGCCCGGCTGGGACGACGTCGCCGCCTGGTGGCGGGCCCTGCGGGCCCCCCCCGCCGACGACGCCTACCACCGCAGCCTGCGCCGCCGCTACGGGTTCCTCGACGACCTCGCCGTCGGCCGCGACTGAGGCCCGTACCCAGGCCCGCTACGCGGTGACCTTGAGCTGCGGGATCAGGTCGCGGACGGTCTGCTCGTGCTCCTTGGCGTTGTCAGGCACCGAGGCGTAGTAGAGCGACGACGACTCGGCCGAGGTGCGCACGATGATGATGATGATCAGCTCGCCCTTGGCCTTCAGGCCCTGGATGTCGAAGGTGAGGTGCGACTCCATGAGCCAGGCTTCCTTGCCGTCGACGGTGGTCGCCTGGTTGACCAGGTCCTGCCGGCCCACCTTGGCGTCGCCGTAGTAGGCGCCCGTGATGCACTTCATCACGATCTCGGAGCCCTCTTCAGGGGTGTAGAAGCCGTCGCCGGCCGCCAGCTCGGCGACGAGCACCGACGCCCCCCAGCTGCGCCCCGGCTGGTAGTTCTCCTCGGTGACGAGGAACTGCTCGTGCACGTCGCGCCCGTAGGCGAGCCGGTCGTCGACGTGGGGCGCGCGCCACGGCGAGCCGAGCCTCGGGTAGGACAGGTGCCCGCCGTAGACCCGGCCGTCAGCGGGCCGGGGCGGCGGGGTGTAGCTGTTGGTCTTGTTCACCGGGCACGGGTTGGTGGTGGCCTGGCCGACCGCGCTGCCCCCGCCGCCGACGGTGCCGGCGATGAGGGTCCGGATCACGAAGGCTCCCACCACCGCGATCACCACGACCCCGACGGCGAGCAGGAGCCACGGCCCCACCGCACGGCGCCGCTGCGGCGTGGTGCCGGCGTAGGCGGTGCCGGGCACGTAGCCCTCCTGCCCGAAGGCCGGGTTGCCCAGCGACCGCGAGGGCAGCGAGCCGATGCCGCCGCCGGGCGGGGCGGCATCGGGGTCGCTGGACAGGGCCGCCGACCACGTCGACCCGGTCCAGTAGCGGAACTTGCCCGACGCGCCGCCGGGATCGGGGTACCAGCCTGGTGCGCTCACCCTTCGAGTGTAAGCAGTCCGGCGCCTCTCCCCCAGCGGCTGTCCAGCCGGGCGGCGGTCACCGGGCGCGGGCGCGGCGGACGAGCTTCACGAGCTCCTCGTACGCCAGCACCGCCGCCCCGGCCACGAACGCGACCCCCCAGTGCAGCGGGTCGAGCGACGTGGTGCCGAACGCGGTCTGCAGGAACGGCACCTCCACCACGAGCACCTGGGCCACCAGGACGAACGCGAACGACGCCCACAGCCAGCGGTTGGTGAACAGGTGGCTGAACGCGGAGCCGAGGTCGGAGCGGGAGTTGAGCGCGTTGAACAGCTGCATGAACACCAGCGCGGTGAACACGGTCGTGCGGGCGGTGACGAGCTGCTCGTCCGCGGGCACCAGGCCCTCCAGGCCGCCGACGAGGCCGCCGGGCAGGCTCAGGTCGTAGACGAGGAGCGTGAGCAGGCCCATCACCACGCCGATGCTGATGATCCGCTGCCACATGT
>JBHAES010000177.1:0-3065 GCA_041855725.1 Actinomycetota bacterium | reverse complement strand
GACGGCCGCGCCGACGAGGGCCCCTCGGCCGGCGACCCGTCGCTGCTGGGCCTGCGCCTCGCCCAGGAGCACGGCTGGAGCGCGCCGACGGCGGAGGAGGCGAAGTGACCGACACCCTGACCCCGGTGCTCACGGCCAACTGGGCCGACGAGCGCAGCTGGCGCCTGGCGTCGTACGAGGCGGCCGGCGGCTACCGGGCCCTCCGCACGGCGCTGTCGCTGCCGGCGGCCGACGTCATGGCGCAGGTGAAGGACTCCGGGCTGCGCGGCCGCGGCGGCGCCGGGTTCCCCACCGGCATGAAGTGGTCGTTCGTGCCGAAGGACAACCCGAACCCGAGGTACCTGGTGGTCAACGGTGACGAGTCCGAGCCGGGCACGTGCAAGGACATCCCGCTGATGATGGCCTCCCCCCACACGCTGGTGGAGGGCGTCATCATCTCCAGCTACGCCATCGGCGTGCACACCGCGTTCATCTACATCCGTGGCGAGGTGCTGCACGTGATCCGACGGGTGCGCCAGGCGGTCGAGGAGGCGTACGCCCAGGGCTACCTGGGGCGCGACATCCTCGGCTCGGGCTACGACCTGGACCTGATCGTGCACGCCGGCGCCGGCGCCTACATCTGCGGCGAGGAGACGGCGCTGCTCGACTCGCTGGAGGGTCGCCGCGGCCAGCCGCGGCTCCGCCCGCCGTTCCCGGCCGTCGCCGGGCTGTACGCGTCACCGACGGTGATCAACAACGTCGAGTCGATCGCGTCGGTGCCGGCCATCATCGGCAACGGGCCGCAGTGGTTCGCCTCGATGGGCACCGAGAAGTCGAAGGGCTTCACGATCTACTCCCTGTCGGGCCACGTCCGCCACCCCGGCCAGCTCGAGGCGCCGCTCGGCATCACGATGCGGCGGCTGCTGGAGCTGGCCGGCGGGGTGCGCGAGGGCCACGAGCTGAAGTTCTTCACCCCGGGCGGCTCGTCCACGCCGATCCTCACCGCCGCCGACCTCGACGTGCCGCTCGACTACGAGGGCATGGCCTCCGCGGGCACCATGCTCGGCACCAAGGCGCTGCAGGTGTTCGACGAGACCGTGTCGGTGGTGCGCACCACGCTGCGCTGGGTCGAGTTCTACAAGCACGAGTCGTGCGGCAAGTGCACCCCGTGCCGCGAGGGCTCGTGGTGGCTGGTGCAGCTGCTCAGCCGGCTCGAGGCCGGCGATGGCGAGGAGGGCGACGTCGAGAAGCTGCTCGACCTGTGCGACAACATCGGCGGCAAGTCGTTCTGCGCGCTCGCCGACGGCGCCGTCGCCTGCGTCACGAGCGCCGTCAAGCACTTCCGCAGCGAGTTCGAGGCCGGCTACCACACGCCGGCGTGGGAGCTGCTGCCGTACGAGCGCAGCGCGCTGTTCGCCACGACGGGAGGCCACCGATGACTGTCACCGCGAAGCCCGGCGACGGCACCGTCGCACCGGCCGTCGAGCAGGTCACGCTGACCATCGACGGCATCGAGGTGAGCGTGCCGAAGGGCACCCTGGTGATCCGCGCCGCCGAGCGGCTGGGGATCGCGATCCCGCGGTTCTGCGACCACCCGCTGCTCGACCCGGTGGGGGCGTGCCGCGAGTGCATGGTCGAGGTGCCCGACATGGGCAACGGGCGCGGCATGCCGAAGCCGCAGGCCTCGTGCACCCTCGAGGCGATGAACGGCATGAAGGTCGCCACCCACCTCACCAGCCCGGTCGCCGAGAAGGCGCAGCGGGGCATCATCGAGCTGCTGCTCATCAACCACCCGCTCGACTGCCCCATCTGCGACAAGGGCGGCGAGTGCCCGCTGCAGAACCAGGCGATGTCGAACGGTCCCGGCCAGAGCCGGTACGGCGGCGTCAAGCGCACGTTCCCCAAGCCGGTGAGCGTGTCGCCGCTGGTGCTGCTCGACCGGGAGCGGTGCGTGCTGTGCGCCCGCTGCACCCGGTTCTCGGAGCAGATCTCGGGCGACCCGTTCATCACGCTCGT
This sequence comes from Actinomycetota bacterium, assembly GCA_041855725.1. Lineage (GTDB taxonomy): Bacteria > Actinomycetota > Actinomycetes > Propionibacteriales > Propionibacteriaceae > JBHAES01. The sequence continues at coordinate 1,070 of JBHAES010000177.1, read as the reverse complement.
CGAGCGGGGCGCGCTGCAGCAGGTCGGCGTCTACGAGGACGACCCGTACGACTCGTACTTCGCGGGCAACGTGGTGCAGATCTGCCCGGTCGGTGCGCTCACCAGCGCCGACTACCGGTTCCAGGCCCGCCCGTTCGACCTGGTGAGCACGCCGTCGAGCTGCGACGTGTGCGCCGCCGGCTGCGCCCTGCGGGTCGACCACCGCCGCTACCAGGTGCGCCGCCGTCTCGCCGGCTACGAGCCCGAGGTGAACGAGGAGTGGAGCTGCGACGTGGGCCGGTTCGCGTTCCGGTCGACGCGGCTCGACGACCGGCTCAGCCGGCCGCTGGTCCGTGACGCCGACGGCGTGCTGCAGCCCGCGTCGTGGCCCGAGGCGATCGACGCGGCCGTGGCGGGCCTGCGCGCCGCCGGGTCGTCGGTGGGGGTGCTCACCGGTGGCCGGCTCACCGTCGAGGCTGCCTACGCCTACCAGAAGTTCGCCCGCGCCGTGCTGGGCACCAACGACGTCGACTGCCGGGTCCGCGCCCTGTCGGCCGAGGAGGAGCAGTTCCTCGGGGCCCGCGTCGCGGGCCGTACGCTCGCCGAGTCGGTCACCTACGCCGACCTCGAGACGGCGGCCCGCGTGGTGCTCGTCGGGCTGGAGCCCGAGGACGAGTGCCCCATCGTGTTCCTGCGGCTGCGCAAGGCGGTCCGCAAGAAGGGCCTCACGGTCGTCACCCTCGCCCCGTACGCCTCCCGTGGCACCACCAAGCTGGGGGCCGAGCTGGTGGCCTGCGCGCCGGGCGGCGAGGCGGCGGCGCTGGCCGCGCTCGACGGCGTCGACGCCGGCACCGTGGTGCTCGTCGGCGAGCGGCTCGCCGTCTCACCGGGAGCGCTGAGCGCGGTGGCGGCCCTCGCCCGGCGCACCGGGGCCCGCGTCGCCTGGGTGCCGCGGCGCGCCGGCGAGGTCGGCGCGATCGACGCCGGCTGCCTGCCGACGCTGCTGCCGGGCGGGCGTACAGTCGACGACGCCACCGCCCGCGTCGACGTGGCCACCGCCTGGGGCGTCCCGTCGGTGCCGGCCGCGCCGG
>JBHAES010000176.1:0-3007 GCA_041855725.1 Actinomycetota bacterium | reverse complement strand
CCAGCGGCCCCACGAGGCGATCGCCTGGAACCGGCCGATGGAGGCCCCTGGACCTGGCCCACCCCGCCATCCCCACCTTCGAACGAGAAGAAATCCTGCCAACTCCTTGACGCGGGACACGGTGGCGTCGGTGGTGTGGTGCCGGGTGGTGCGGTGGTGTGGTGCCGGGGGGTGGTGTGGTGCCGGGTGGTGCGGTGGCGCTGTCGGTGCGGTGGCGTCGGTGGTGCGGCGTCTCGGCGCCCGGGGTGCGCGCCCTCGGCGGGGGGCCCTCAGGCTGGCCTCGGCTCGACCGCTGGCAGCGCCATCACCTGGTCGATGGCGTGGCGCACCTGCATGACGTGGTGGCCGGTGAGCTCGCGGAACGCCTCCTGCACCTCGGCGGCGAGGTCGAAGTCGGGTGCGACGAGCCATTGCTGCTGCAGGCCGTCCCAGACGGCGACGAGCCGGCGGGCGACCCGTACCGGGTCGAGGTCGGGGTGGGCCTCGCCGCGGCGCTGCATGCTGCGGGTGAGGTCGGCGAACCGTTCGATGGCGTGGGCGTGGTGGCGGGCGACGTAGGCGTGAGCGGGGTGGTCGGGGTCCGGGGCGTGCGCCCCCAGCGCGGCGGCGAGGCGCAGCCGCCACGGCTGGTCGGCGTTGCACTGCGAGAGCACCCGGATCACGTCGTCGGGCCCCGGCTCGCCGCCTCCGGCCGGGAGCAGCCGCGCCACGGCGGCGGCCTGCTCGGCGTCGGAGAGCTCGAGGGCCGCGACGAGCAGGTGGTCGCGGGTGGGGAAGTGGTAGAAGAGGGTGCGCTCGCTGACCATGGCGCGGCGGGCGACCTCGCCGGTGGTGAGGGCGTCGTGGCCGTGCTCCTTCACCACGTCGAGCGCGGCGCGGGCCAGGTCGGCGCGGCGCCCGGCCGTCTTCGCGTACGGGCCGCGTCGCCCGGCTGGTCGGGACATGACGCCACCCTACCCGAAAACCTCAGTCTCCTGAAAGGGACTGGGGTGGGCCATGGCGACTCAGCCCGCTCTGTCGGACGAATCTCGCAGAAGAGTACTTTTTCATCCGTCGGGTGCCACCCCACCGATCGCGGCGGCGGGGCCCATCACCGATCGTGACATCGCCGCTGCCACGGTGAAGGTCGAGATCGCGCCCGGCCCGACGTCGTCGCCCCCTTCGTGCTGCGGTTCGTCGACGTCGGCCGCGGCCGGCGAGCAGGATCTCGTCGGGGCCGATGCGCCGAGAACGAGCACCCCCGCTGGAAGAAGCTGGTCTCTCGCTGCGGCCGGTGCCGACCGTGCCGCCCTGCGGGTAGCAGAACCGGCCGACGCGGTCCTCGGGGGCGAGGTGGAGGCCCTGCGTTCCGCCGTGCGGGTAGCGGAACCGGCTGCCCGTCGCGTCCTCGCACCCGGCGAGAGCGGCCATCGACTCGGGGCCGACTCCTGCGGCACGGGTCGTCAGACACCCTGACGACGACCGGTCGCCACCGCCGGCTGCAAAGGTCGGTGGGCTGCTCGAAGCCCCCGGTCGTGATGGTGCTGCCGCGTCCACGCTCTTGTCGCCGGGATCAGGAGGCTGACCGCTCGGCCGCGGCCTCGGACGGGCCGGTGCACCCGGGGGCGCGGCCGCTGCCAGCCGCTCGTGGTCGCGCCGCGGCCGGCCGGCGATCCCGCTCGTGGTCACCGGGCCGATGGTGCCCCCTGCTGGCGGGGTCCCGGCGGGCGCTGTAGCGTCAGAGTCCCCGACGCCGACGCCGGGGCGGCGCCCCGGCGACCCTGACCGTACGCACGACCCCGTACGAGCCGCAGCCCGACGACCTGAAAGAGGCACCCGTGACCGTTCACCCCTACCAGGACCCGACTCTGGACGTGGCGGAGCGGGTCGCCGACCTGCTCTCCCGGATGACGCTGGCGGAGAAGGCAGGCCAGCTCACCCAGTTCTTCCATCTCGGCACCGGCGAGATGCCGCAGGGGCTCGACCTCGAGGCGCTGCCCGAGGAGGAACGCGTCTATGCCGCCCAGCCGGCGATGGTGTCCGACAACGTGGCGAGGGGGCTGGTGGGGTCGGTGCTGTTCGTCACCGACCCGGCGCTGGCCAACCGGCTGCAGCGCCGGGCCGTGGCCGAGTCGCGGCTGGGGATCCCGCTGATCTTCGGCTACGACGTGATCCACGGGTTCCGCACGATCTTCCCGGTGCCGATCGCGCAGGCCGCGTCGTGGGACCCTGACCTGGTCGAGGCTGGCCAGCGGGTCGCCGCCCGCGAGGCCCGGTCGGCCGGCATCCACTGGTCGTTCGCGCCGATGGTCGACATCGCCCGCGACCCGCGCTGGGGCCGCATCGTCGAGGGGGCCGGCGAGGACCCGGTGCTCGGCGCCGCGATGGCGGCCGCCCAGGTGCGTGGGTTCCAGGGCGACCTGGGCGCCGCGTCGGTGTACGCGGGGCCGAAGCACCTCGCCGGGTACGGCGCCGCCCGCGGGGGCCGCGACTACGACGACGCCGACATCGGTGACGCCGAGCTGCACAACGTCTACCTGCCGCCGTTCCAGGCGGCCGTCGAGGCGGGCGCGGCCAACGTGATGAGCGCCTACATGGACCTCAACGGGGTGCCCGCCTCCGGCAACCGGTGGCTGCTCACCGACGTGCTGCGCGACGACCTCGGCTTCGACGGCTGGGTGGTCTCCGACGCCAACGCGGTCCGGTCGATGGAGACCCAGCACTTCGCCGCCGACCTCACCGACGCTGCCGCCCGTGCCGTACGGGCCGGCCTCGACATGGAGATGTGCATGGTCGACCCGGCGTTCCACCGGTTGCCGCAGGCGGTGGCCGACGGGCGGCTGAGCGAGGCCGAGGTCGACGCGGCCGTCCGCCGCGTCCTCACCGCCAAGTTCCGGCTCGGCCTGTTCGAGCACCCGTACGTCGACGCCGACGCGACGCCCGCGGTGCTCGCTGCTCCCGAGCACCGCGACGTCGCCCGCCGGGCCGCCGAGCGGAGCCTGGTGCTGCTCACCAACGACGGTGTGCT
>JBHAES010000175.1:0-8817 GCA_041855725.1 Actinomycetota bacterium | reverse complement strand
CGACCTTCAGCTCGGTGAGCGTCACGCCCGAGTCGGCCTCCATGGCGTCGAGCACCTCACGGGTCTGGTAGGCGGTCGCCTCGAGCACCGCCCGGGCGATGTGGCCCCGGTTGACGTAGCGGGTGAGCCCGACGATGGCGCCGCGCGCGTCGGCCTTCCAGTACGGGGCGAACAGGCCCGAGAACGCGGGCACGAAGTAGCAGCCGCCGTTGTCGTCGACGGTGGCGGCCAGCTCCTCGATCTCGGGGGCCGACGAGAACATGCGCAGGTTGTCGCGCAGCCACTGCACGAGCGACCCGGTCACCGCGATCGACCCCTCCAGGGCGTAGACCGGCTTGCGGTCGCCGATCTGGTAGCAGACGGTGGTGAGGAGGCCGTTCTTGCTGGGCACGATCTCCTCGCCGGTGTTGCTGATCATGAAGCAGCCGGTGCCGTACGTGTTCTTGGCCATGCCCCGCTCGAAGCACGCCTGGCCGAACGTGGCGGCCTGCTGGTCGCCCAGGTCGCCGGCGACGGGGACACCCTCGAGGGCCGCGATGACGCACGTGCCGTACACCTGCGACGACGACCGGATCTCGGGCAGCATCGACAGGGGGATGCCCATGTCGGCCGCGATCGACGGGTCCCAGCTGAGGCTGGCGAGGTCCATGAGCATGGTGCGCGACGCGTTGGTGACGTCGGTGACGAGCACGCCCCCGTCGACGCCGCCGGTGAGGTTCCAGATCAGCCAGGTGTCCATCGTGCCCATGACGAGGTCGCCCGCCTCGGCCTTCTCGCGGGCGCCCGGCACGTTCTGGAGCACCCACATGACCTTCGGCCCCGCGAAGTACGTGGCCAGCGGCAGGCCCACCCGCGCCTTGTAGCGGTCCTGGTCGCCGCCGCCGAGCTCCTCGATGATCTTCGCGGTGCGGGTGTCCTGCCACACGATCGCGTTGTAGACGGGATGCCCGGTCGTCCGGTCCCACACGAGCGTGGTCTCGCGCTGGTTGGTGATGCCGACGGCGGCCAGCTGGGCGCGGGTCACCTCGGCGGCGGCGAGGGCCCCGGTCACCACCTGCTGGGTGTTGTTCCAGATCTCCTTGGCGTCGTGCTCGACCCAGCCGGCGCGCGGGAAGATCTGCTCGTGCTCCATCTGGCTGGAGCCGACGATCTGGCCCTCGTGGTTGAACACGATCGCCCGGGTGCTGGTGGTGCCCTGGTCGATGGCGAGGATGTAGGTGTCGGTCATGGTCGCTCCTTCACGTCGTCGTGGGGCGCCCGGCGCCACCCGGGCAGGGTCTGCTGGCTCCAGTCTGGCCCACCCGTCACCGTCGCGGGGGCGCGACGGCGACGCTCCGGGCCGTACGGGTTCACAAGGGCAGGAGGAGGCTCGAGGCGAGGCCGGCGAGCACGCCGCCCACGACGGGCCCCACCACCGGCACCCACGAGTAGCCCCAGTCGGCGCCGCCCTTGCCGGGGATCGGCAGCAGCGCGTGCGTGATGCGGGGCCCCAGGTCGCGGGCCGGGTTGATGGCGTAGCCGGTGGGGCCGCCCAGCGAGATGCCGATGCCGGTCACCAGCAGCGCGACGCCGAGGGCGCCGAGCCAGCCGAGGCCGGCCGGCGTCTTGGTGGCCGAGTCGCCCCAGTGCCCCGCGGCGAGCACCACGAAGACGAGCACGAACGTGCCGATCACCTCGGTGACCACGTTCCACGCCGGGCTGCGGACCTCGGGGGCGGTGCAGAACACGGCCAGCTTCGCGGCCGGCTCCGCCTCCTGGTCGAACTGCTTCTTGTACGCCAGCCAGCACAGCAGGGCGCCGATCATGGCGCCGAGCATCTGGCCCGCGACGTAGACCGACACCGACCGCGCGTCGACCCCGATGCCGGGGACGAACTCGGTGACCCCGGCGGCGACGAGCCCCAGGGTGACGGCGGGGTTGAGGTGGCCGCCGGACTTGTAGGCCACCAGCACGCCGGCGAAGACGCCGAGGCCCCACCCCCAGTTGACGTGGAGGAAGCCGCTGCCGGCCCCCTTGGACCTGGGCAGCACGTTGTTGGCCACCACACCGGTGCCGAAGAGGATCAGGACGGCCGTCCCGACCATCTCCGACAAGAAGATCGTGCCGAGGTTCATCGTTGCGCTCGCTCTCCGACACCGCTCGCGGTGTCATCCCGCACGCCCAGCCCCGGGGCGTGCCCGATCCCGTGGGCGGGTGACGACCCACCGGTTGTCGGCGGCTTCCACCATGCGGCCGGCCCGGTGCGTCGTCACTGACGCCCCCATCGACTCCCCATGTCGGTGCTCCTTCGAGCCAGCCTAGCCACGGCGGCCGGCTCGCGGGCCGATACCGGCGGGCCGGCCGATAACCGGGTGACGCGGGCGGTGCCCCTCCCGTAGGTTCGGCGGCATGGACTTCCACGTGGCCGAGGTGGCCGTGCCCACCGACCCCCAGGCGGCTCGGCACCCGGTGCTCGACGCGATCTGCCAGGTCTCCGCCGAGCACCACCGCCGCGAGCTCGGCCACGTCGACCTCGCGGACGGCGACCCTGCCGCGCTCGCCGCCCGCTACGCCGACCAGCGGAGTCGCGAGCTGGTGTGGCTCGTCGCCGTGCGCGGACCCCGCCCGGCCGGCACGCCCGACGGCAGGTTCGCCGGGATCCGGCTGGTCGGCGAGGCGGGTGCGAGGGGGCCTCAGGCCGACGACGTGCTGGCGGCCTCGACCGTGGCCCTCCCCCTGGTCGACAACCTGGAGGTGGCCGACACCGACATGGTGCTCCGTACGGAGGCCCTGGGGCAGGGCGTCTGGGAGGCCCTCGTGGCCGCCCAGGAGCAGGTGGCCGCCGCGCGGGGCCGCACCACGGTGCACGCGTGGAGCTTCTCCGTGCCCACGAGCGACGACCCCGCCGACCTGCCGGACCCCACCGGCGCCGTCCGGGTGCGGCGCGACCACCCCGAGGTCGCCCGCCGGCTCGCGGCCGGCTACCGGTTCGCCCAGGCGGAGCGCCACAGCGAGCAGCTGCTGCCGCTGCCCGAGGCGGTGCTCGCGCGGGCCTGCGACGACACCCGCGCCCGCGCCGCCGGCTACGGGGTGGTGCAGTGGGTGGGCGCGACCCCCGAGGCGTACCTCGTCGACAAGTGCCACCTGCTGCAGGCCATGTCGACCGACGCGCCGGTGGGCGGCATGGGGTTCCAGTCGCAGGCGTGGGACCCCGAGCGGGTGCGGGTCGACGAGGCCCGCGCCCTCGTCGGGCTCGACCTGGTGACGACCGCCGTGCGTCACGAGGCGACGGGTCGCCTGGTCGGGTTCACCGCCGTGGTGGTGCCCCACCACCTGCCGCAGGTCGGCCACCAGGAGGAGACGCTCGTGCTCGAGGGCCACCGCGGGCACGGGCTGGGCCTGCTGCTGAAGGCCCGCAACGTACGGCTGCTGCTCGACACCCACCCGCAGGTGCGGCGGGTGCACACGTGGAACGCCGACGAGAACGACCGCATGCTCGCCATCAACGAGGCGCTCGGCTACCGCCTCGTCGGCATCGAGGCCGCGTGGCGCAAGGACCTCGCCTGAGCCAGCCCGGCGGGGTCGGCGCCGAGGAGGGCGGCGACGGTCCGCAGCAGCTCCGCCTGCCGCCGGGCCAGGTCGGCGGCCGGGTCGGCGTCGTCGGGCGGGAAGATGCCGCCGTCGAGCACCGTGAGGCCTGCGGCGAGCACGACCTCCACGCTCGCCCGCGGGTCGGGGGTGCTCAGCTCGCCCGCGGCCACGCCGTCGGCCACCACCTGGGTGAGCACCGGCACGAGTCGGGCGTACGTCTGGGTGATCGAGAGCAGGTGGAACCGTACGTTGCCTGAGGCCCGCAGCTGCTGGGCGAGCTCGATGTCGGCGTCGGAGACGCGGGCGGCGGCGAGCACCGCCAGCACCCGGGCCACCGCCGGCCCGCTCGGGTCGGCGGCCGCCGCCTCGGCCCGCTCGGCGATCTGGTCGCCGGTGCGCAGCACGATCGCCTCGAGGATCGCCTCCTTGCCCGCGAAGTGGTGGTAGAGGGTGCCGCGGGCGATGCCGACGGCGCCGAGGATCTCGTCGATGGTGGTCGCCTCGTAGCCGCGGGCCAGGAACAGCGCCCGGGCCGCGTCCATGACCTGGGTGCGGCGTTCGGCGGCGGTCATGGCCATGCGGCGCTCCCCTTCCCCGCGGCCGACGCTCGTACGATACCGCGGTAGCCGGGGGCACCGGCGGCGCGCAGGGCGGCGTCGAGACGGGGCGCGTCGGGCTGCGGGAACCAGAGCCGCACCTGGCCGTCGGGCGCCGGCTCGGTGACGCCGGCGCCACGGTAGGGGCCCGTGGGGGTGAACACCAGGCACGTACGACCGGCACCGGGCCCGCTCAGCTCGATGCGCAGCCCGCCGAGCGACGCGAACGGCAGCAGCACCTCGCGGTGGGCGGGGGTGGTGACGGCGCGGCCGGTGGTGTCGACCTCGTAGGTCTGCCAGCCGGGCCGGCGGCTGCGCCAGTAGGTGTAGCCGGTGAGCACGAGCGCCAGCACCACGAGCACCGGCCGCACCACCATCGGCAGCCGGGTCGCCATGAGCACCAGCGGCAGCACGAGCAGCGGGGCGACCCCCAGCAGCGTGACGAGCCGCGAGGTGTGCTTCGGCGCCTTCGACCGCCACGCGTCCACCACCGTGGCCACGACCCGGCCGACGACGGGCTCGGCGTCGCCGTCGGGCACGACGACCCCCGCCACCACCTCGGCGGCAGGGTCGAGCGGCTCGTCCGGCATGCCCGTCAGCCTAGAGGAGCCCGCCCCCGCCGGCCGGTGGGTCACCGCGCCCTGAGCACCCCTCGGCGGCGGGTCGGGCAGGATGAGCCGCATGGCTGGTCTCGACTGGACGTTCCACCCCGCCGGCGACGAGGTAGCGCCGGGGTTCCTCGTGCTGCCGGGCGGCGGCTACACCCACCACGCCGACCACGAGGCGGCCCCCGTGGCGGCGTGGCTCAACGGGCTGGGCCTGCACGCCGCGGTGCTGCGCTACACGGTCGGCCACCGGTCGTGGCCGGGGCCGCTGCGCGACGCCCGCGAGGCGCTCGCCGAGCTCCGCGAGGGCGGCACGCCGCTGCCGCTCGACCGGCACCGCATCGGGGTGCTGGGGTTCTCCGCGGGCGGGCACCTGGCGGCGCTGCTGGCCACCGACACCGACGACGTGAGCGGGCTGGAGCGGTGGACGTACGCGGGGCGGCCCGACGCGGCGATCCTCTGCTACCCGGTGACCGACCTGCGCGACACGCTGCCAGGCCGCGTCCCGAACCTGCACCTCGCCTCGTCGCACGCCCTGCTGGGCGACGACGCCCCGGGCGGGCTGCAGGCCGAGCTGTCGGCGCCCACCCGCATCGTGTCGCCCGACGAGGCGGCCACGCCCCCGATCTTCGTGTGGACCACCTCCGACGACGAGGGCGTGCCCGCCCTGCACTCCCTCGCGCTGATGACCTCGCTGGCGGTGGCGGGGGTGCCGTTCGAGGGCCACGTGTTCCGGACGGGCCGCCACGGCCTCGGCCTGGCCGACACCGGTGAGCGGAGCTGCCCCGACGTCGCCCAGTGGACGGGCCTCGCCGCCCGCTGGCTCGCCTCGCTCGGCTGGCGCTGACCGACGCGGGTGCCCAGGCTGTCGGCCGGGTTCGCTAGCGTGGCAGCGTGCCTGATGACCCTGCCGGTGACGAGCTCGGCCGGCCGCGCGCCACCGCGGTCGGCGCGCCTGACGACGCCCGTGGCGACCCGCGCGCGCTCGAGGTGCTGCGGCGGGTGTGGGGGTACGAGCACTTCCGCGGTGACCAGGCCGAGGTGATCCCTACGGTGATCGCCGGCGGCGACGCCCTCGTGCTCATGCCCACGGGCGGCGGCAAGTCGCTGTGCTACCAGGTGCCGGCGCTCGTGCGGGAGGGCACGGGAGTCGTGGTGTCGCCGCTCATCGCGCTCATGGCCGACCAGGTCGACGCGCTCGCCGCCCTGGGGGTGCGGGCCGGGTTCCTCAACTCGACCCAGTACGCCGACGAGCGGCGCGAGACCGAGCGGGCCTACCTCGCCGGCGAGCTCGACCTGCTCTACCTGGCGCCGGAGCGGCTCGTGACCGACGACACGATGCGGCTGCTGGCCCGGGGCCGGCCAGCCCTGTTCGCGATCGACGAGGCGCACTGCGTCTCGCAGTGGGGCCACGACTTCCGACCCGAGTACCTGCAGCTGTCGGTGCTGCACGACCGCTGGCCCGAGGTGCCCCGGATCGCGCTCACGGCCACGGCCACCCGCGAGACCCACCGTGAGATCGCCGAGCGGCTGCGGCTGCGTGAGGCCCGCCACTTCGTGGCCGACTTCGACCGGCCCAACATCACCTACCGCATCGTCGCGAAGGCCAACCCGCGGGCCCAGCTCGTGGAGTTCCTGCGCACGGAGCACCCCGGCGACGCCGGCATCGTCTACTGCCTCAGCCGGGCCGGGGTCGAGAAGACCGCCGAGCACCTGGTGTCCCAGGGCATCGGGGCACTGCCCTATCACGCCGGCCTCGACCGCCACGTGCGCACCCGGCACCAGGCCCGGTTCCTGCGCGACGACGGGCTCGTGATGGTGGCCACCATCGCGTTCGGCATGGGCATCGACAAGCCCGACGTACGGTTCGTCGCCCACCTCGACCTGCCGAAGTCGGTGGAGGGCTACTACCAGGAGACGGGGCGCGCTGGCCGCGACGGGCTCCCGGCGACGGCGTGGATGACGTACGGCCTGGCCGACGTGGTGCAGCTGCGGCGCATGATCGACGCGGGCGAGGGCGACCTCGCGCACCGGCGCCGCCAGCAGGCGCACCTCGACGCGATGCTGGCCCTGTGCGAGACCGTCACCTGCCGGCGGGCGCAGCTGCTGGCGTACTTCGGGCAGCCGCGTACGGGCCCGTGCGGCGCGTGCGACACCTGCCTGCACCCGCCCGAGTCGTGGGACGGCACCGTGCCGGCGCAGAAGCTGATGTCGACGATCTGGCGGCTCGACCGCCGCGGCCGGGGGCAGTCGTACGGGGCGGGGCACCTCATCGACATCCTGCTGGGGCGGCGTACGGAACGGGTGCAGCAGATGGGCCACGCCGACCTCTCCACGTTCGGCATCGGCGGCGAGCTCTCCGACGCCGAGTGGCGCGGGGTGGTGCGCCAGCTGCTGGCCACCGGGCTGCTGGCGGTCGAGGGTGACTACGGGGTGCTGCGGCTCACCGACGCGAGCGCCGCGGTGCTGCGGGGCGAGCGGACGGTGCCGCTGCGCCGGGAGGCCCCCAAGCCGGCGAAGGCGAAGGCGGCGCGGAAGGCGACGGCGGCGGCCGCGGCGGGCCTCGACGACGAGGCCCTCGCCCGGTTCGAGCGGCTGCGGGCGTGGCGCACGGCCACGGCCAAGGAGCAGGGCGTGCCGCCGTACGTGGTGTTCCACGACGCGGTGCTGCGCTCCATCGCCGCCCTGGTCCCCGGCTCCCACCAGGAGCTGGCGACGGTCAGCGGCGTGGGTGCCGCGAAGCTGGAGCGCTACGGCGACGCCGTGCTCGACGTCCTCGCCGAGGGCTGACAGAACCGCTGTGCGCGCGCCGGCACCCTCCGACAGCCCACGCTGCGCCCGATGGGCCCCTCGGTCAACGGGCGGTCCACCACCGATACTCCACGGGGCCGTCGTCGATGTCGAGCTGGGCTCGTCCGCGGTACGTGCTCAGGTACCCAGTGACGGACAGCCACGCCCCGCCGCCGCTCACCTCGTCGAGCATCTCGGCGACGTCTGGGTACGCGTCGGCCCAGATCACGAGGGCGACGCTCCTGGAGTCTGGGTAGGTGACCCCGATGTCGACGAAGATCGGCATCCCCTGAGACTGCGTGGCCTGATATACCCGGACGACCGGGCCGACCACTGTCGTGGTCGTGCCGACGCGCTCGTGGGCGGTGTACCACCGTTCCGACTCCGGCACCGCCAGCAGCTCAGGGTCACGGGTGGGCCACAGCGGGTCGACCGGGGGCGGCGCCCAGGTGACGTCCGCCTGCGGCGCACGGCGGGTCGCTGTCGCTACCGTGGGGGCCCACGGCTCGTAGGGATCCGGTTCCCGGGTGCGGTACGGGTAGGTCGAGCAGCCCGCCAGCCACAGCGAGGCGGCGAGCACGAAGAGCACGGCACGAGCTCTCGGCCCCGTGGTCGACGACATCGTCATCACATCCCCCCTGAGCGGGGCAGCCATCGCCCTCCCCCGGTGCGGATCCTAGTCGCGGCGCCGCAGAGTCGTCGATACCTCGGCGCCAGCTCTCCTCGAGGGGGCGGCGGCGTCAGACCCAGCGGCGCAAGATCTCGCGGTTGTGGGCATGGTCGGCGGCCACCACGGCCGGGTCGTCGCCGGGGCGGGGCAGCAGGTCCTGCTCCACGACGAGCCAGCCGTCGTAGCCGGAGCCGAGCAGCTCGTCCATGAAGGTGGCGATCGGCAGGTCGCCCGCGCCGAAGCGTACGAAGACGCCGCCGCCCCACACGTCGAGCATGCCGCCCTGGCGGGCGACGATCTCGCGGAGCCGCTCGACGCGGACGTCCTTGACGTGCAGGTGGTTCACCCGCTCGCGCCAGCGCCGCCACCCGTCGAGCACGTCGCCGCCGCCGATGAGCAGGTGGCCGGTGTCGAAGCACAGGCCCACGTCGGTGCGCGCGAGCAGCTCGTCGATCTCGGCGGGGGTCTCGACGAAGGTGCAGGCGTGGTGGTGGAACGTGGGCTCGAGGCCGCGCGCCCTCACCCGTCGGACCGCCTCGGCGACGTTGGCCGCGAACCGGCGCCACCCGGCCTCGTCGAGCGTGTG
>JBHAES010000174.1:0-7524 GCA_041855725.1 Actinomycetota bacterium | reverse complement strand
GACCGGCTGCTGGTCAGCGACGTGCCCGGCGACCAGGTGCTGTCGTGGCGCGAGGGCGACGACCGGCTGACGGTGGCGGTCCGGGGCGCCGAGTTCGCCAACGGCCGCACGGTGGCCCGTGACGGACGGGTCTACCAGTGCTCCCACGGCCGGCGGGCCGTCGAGGAGCTGTACCCCGACCTCACCACCCGGGTGCTCGTCGACCGCGCCCCAGGCGGCGAGCGGCTCAACTCGCCCAACGACCTCGTCGTCGCCCGCGACCACTCGATCTGGTTCACCGACCCGCCCTACGGGATCCTGAAACCCGACGAGGGTCACCCCGGCGAGCAGGAGTACGGCGGCTGCCACGTGTTCCGCCTCGACCCGGCGGGCCGGCTGACCGCCGTGGTCACCGACCCAGGGTTCCCCAACGGGCTGGCGTTCTCACCCGACGAGACGGTGCTGTACGTGGCCGACACGTCCAGCAGCCACGGCGGCGCTGGCCGCCACGTCCGGGCGTACGACGTGGTGGACGGGCGGTGCGGCAACCCGCGCACCTTCTACACCGCCCGCGCCGGTCTCGTCGACGGGCTGCGGGTCGACGTGGCGGGCCGGGTGTGGCTGTCCGACGGCGCCACCGTGGCCGTGGTCGCCCCCGACGGCTCGGTGCTCGAGGTCATCGGCTTCCCGCAGCGGGTCGCGAACCTCTGCTTCGGGCCCGGCGGCTGGCTGTACGTGACGGCGACGTCCGGTCTGTGGCGGCTGCGCACGGGCACCGCTGACGCCGCCCTCGCCTGAGGTCCGGCACCAGCGGTACGCGTCGGGCGTGGCCAGTCCACCGCCTCGCGCACCAGGTGCCGGCCCGGTCACGGTCCCAGGTGGCCCAGCCCGGTCAGGATCATGCGCGTGAGCTCCGGGTCACCGAGCACGTGCGGCAGGCTGTGGCCGATCACCACCGGGGTGAGGCTGCGGCGGCCCCACACGTAGATCGCCGACAGGATCGCGAACATCACGACGCTGGACACCGCGTACGTCACCGAGTAGTGGAGGCCGACCAGGCCGTGATAGCTGCCCATCACCACGCCGCCGACCACGACCTGCGCCCAGGCGGGCACGCCGGCCCGGTGCAGCTGGGTGAGCACGAAGGCGCGAGCCACCTCCTCGGCGAGGGCCAGCACCACCCCGATCACCATCATGATCGGCCGCTGCCACGACCACGCCAACGGGTCCCCGCCCCGGCTGTAGCTCAGCGCGGTCCACAGCAGCCCGAACCCCACGGCGGCCACGACGGCCCGCGTCCGGGTGGGGGCGCCCCAGCCGAGCTCGACGAACGTCTCGCCCAGCCGCCGCTGCCAGGCCCCGACCACCGCGACCACCGCGAGCGCGCCCGCGAGGAAGGCCAGGTCCAGTGCGAAGGCCCCCGCCACGGTGTCCTGGTGCCGGGCATAGACCCAGCGGGTGCCGACGCCGAACCCGGCGACCCCGAGGGCCAGCCACAGCACCCCGGTCATGCCGACGACCCGCCCCCAGGCGACGCCGGGGGACAGCCTCGTGAAAGGTGCGACGGGATCCGCCTTCGTCACGGTACCTCCTCGTACGGTCGATCGACGGTCGGCACCTTACCACGGTGCCAGGCCCGGATTCGCCTCGGCGCGACCCATGGGGGAGACTGGTCCATCGTGCTCATGGTGAACGAGGTCGAGGTGCGCGCCGGCGCCCGGCTGCTGCTCTCGCCGGTGTCGTTCCCGGTGAACCCCGGCGACAAGATCGGCCTCGTCGGCCGCAACGGTGCCGGCAAGACCACCCTCACCCGCATCCTGGCCGGCGAGGCGCTGCCGGCCGCCGGCACCGTCACCCGCACCGGCCAGGTCGGGTACCTGCCACAGGACCCCCGGACCGGCGACCTCGAGGTCACCACCCGGGAGCGGATCCTGTCGGCGCGGGGGCTCGACCAGGTGCTGCGGCGGCTCGCCCGCCACACCGCCGCGATGGCCGAGGCGCCCGACGACGCGGCCCAGGCGCAGGCGATGGCGTCGTACGCCCGCGCGGAGGCCGAGCTGCTCGCCGCCGGCGGCTACGGGGCCGAGGCCGAGGCGGCCCGCATCGCCGCGAACCTGGGGCTGGGCGACCGGGTGCTGGGCCAGCCGATCCGCACCCTGTCGGGCGGGCAGCGGCGCCGCGTCGAGCTGGCCCGGATCCTGTTCTCCGGCGCCGACACGCTGCTGCTCGACGAGCCCACCAACCACCTCGACGCCGACTCGATCGTCTGGCTGCGGGGGTTCCTCAAGGACTACGCCGGCGGCCTGGTGATCATCTCCCACGACGTCGGGTTGCTCGAGGCCGTGGTGACCAAGGTGTTCCACCTCGACGCCAACCGGGCCGAGCTGGACCAGTACGCCATGGGGTGGACGAGGTACCTGGCGCAGCGCGAGACCGACGAGAAGCGCCGCAAGCGCGAACGAGCCAACGCCCAGCGCAAGGCCGAGCAGCTGCTCGCCCAGGCCGAGAAGATGCGGGCCAAGGCCACGAAGGCCGTCGCGGCGCAGAACATGATCCGGCGGGCCGAGCGGCTCAAGGCGACCGTCGAGGAGGAGCGGGCCGCCGACAAGGTCGCCCGGATCGCTCTCCCCACCCCGGCGCCGTGCGGCAAGACCCCGCTGTCGGCCCAGGACCTGTCGAAGTCGTACGGGTCGCTGGAGGTGTTCACCGACGTCGCCCTCACCATCGACCGGGGCTCGAAGGTGGTCGTGCTGGGCCTCAACGGCGCCGGCAAGACCACCCTGCTGCGGCTGCTGTCGGGCGTGGAGGCCCCCGACACCGGCGAGGTGGTGCCCGGCCACGGGTTGCGGCTCGGCTACTACGCGCAGGAGCACGAGACCCTCGACGTGTCACGCACGGTCCTCGAGAACATGATGAGCGCCTCGCCCGACCTCAGCGAGACCGACGTGCGCAAGGTGCTCGGCTCGTTCCTGTTCACCGGCGACGACGTCGACAAGCCGGCACGGGTGCTCTCCGGCGGCGAGAAGACCCGGCTGGCGCTCGCCATGCTCGTGGTGAGCGCGGCCAACGTGCTGCTGCTCGACGAGCCCACCAACAACCTCGACCCCGCCTCCCGCGGCGAGGTGCTGGAGGCGATCCGTACCTACCCGGGCGCGATCGTGCTCGTCACCCACGACGAAGGGGCCGTCCACGCCCTCCAGCCCGACCGGGTGCTGCTGCTGCCCGACGGCGTCGAGGACCTGTGGAACCCCGACTACGCCGAGCTCGTCTCGCTCGCCTGAACGCGCCGCTGACCGCAGCGGCCGGGCGCGGGCTGCGGGCGTTTCGTCCGGGGCAACCCGCCCGGGGCGTGCGATGCTGGGGCGAACCCTTCCCCGGACGAACGAGGTGACATGTCCCGAACCAGCCCTGCCGTCGCGCTCGCGCTGCTGGTCGCCCTGACGGGGTGCGCCACCTCCCCGCTGCCCACCGGCACCCCCACCCCGACGCCGCCGGCCGTCACGACGCCCGCCGCCGAGCCGACGCCCACCCCGACCCCCACGCCCAGCGCTGCCACGTCGGCGACCCCCTCGGCGTCGGCCACGCCCACCACGGCCGCCAAGCGGCTCGCCACGGCGGCCCTGCCCAAGGAGGTCGGCGGGCGACGCACCGACCGGGTCGCCGAGAGCGGCGGCGGCCAGACCGCCTCGTACTACCGCGAGCTCGACCTGGCCGACATCCTCGTCGCCGCCGTCACCCCCATCGGCACCGCCGCCGACGCCGCGTCGCGGCTCAGCGACCCGACCACGTCCGGGCCCCTCACCTGCGGCACCCTGCGCGTCGGTGACAAGCCCACCGGGGCCTGCGTGTTCGGTCTCGACCGCGGCTTCGTGCTCGTCAACGGGTCGACCGGCCAGAGCGTCGCCGACGTCCGCGCCTTCACGCAGGCGTTGTACGAGGCGCTGCCCTGACCTGGGCTGTGCCATGGCCAGGTCGGCCTCGCCAGATCCCGCGGTCCGCAGGCGTCGCAGCGTGCGGCGAGCCCTCGCCTGCGGCGTGGCGGCGATGGCGGTCGGGGCGCCCGCCGCGGCCCGGCTCGCGACGATGCCGAACCGGTGGCAGCTCGTGCCCGTGATCGCAGGCGCCGGTCTGGTGGGCGCCGCCCTGCTGGCCGGTGCGCTGCCACGACCCGCCCGGTCTCGGCGGGTGGTGGCGACCGTACGGACCGGTGCCGCGGCCGCGGGCACGCTGTCGCTGCTCGCCGCAGCGGTGCTGCTGCCGCTGATGCCGCTGGACTTCCTGCCGCCGCCCACCGGGGCGTACCGGGTCGGCACCACGGTGCTCTCCGTCACCGACCCGAGCCGGACGGAGCTGCCGCAGCCGGCCGTCGCCCCAGCAGCTCGGGCGCTGACCGTCCAGCTCTGGTACCCCGCCGCCCCCGACGCGACCGGGCCGCTCGAGCCGTACCTGCGCGACCCCGACGCCCTCGCCGGGGTGCACGACGCGTCGGGATGCCCCGGTTCGTGCTGCGCTACCTGAGCGAGGCCCGCACCCATGCCGTCACCGACGCGGCACCGGCCGCGGCACCGGACCGGTTCCCGGTAGTCGTGGCGCTCACCGGCAACCTGGGCTACCGGCAGTCGCAGACGGTGCAGGCCGAGGAGCTCGCCTCCCACGGCTACGTGGTGGTGGGCATCGACCAGCCCGGGACGGTCGCCTCGGCCCTGCTGCTCGACGGGCGCCGGGTCCCGTACGCCGGGGCGGCCGCGCTGCGGCCCGTCATCGACCAGGCGATCGAACCGGTGACACCGGCGCCCCTGCTGCACGGGGCGTCGTTCCCCGACGGGCTGGCGCCGTACCTGGCGGCCGACCCCGCCTTCGTGCTGGACCGCCTCGCCGCCAGCGACGGCCCGGCAGCGCTCGCCGGGCGGCTCGACCTCACCCGCGTCGGCGGGTTCGGGATGTCGCTGGGCGGCTACGTCGTGTCGCAGTGGTGCGCGATCGACGACCGGGTGCGCGCGTGCATGTTCCTGGACGCCCCCGTGACCGTCACGGCCCGCGAGCGGGGCCTGCGGGTGCCCGCGGCGTGGCTGACGCGCCCGGCCGACGACATGGCCCGCGAGGGCTGGTCCGAGCGGGACGTCCGCCTCTTCGACGGCACGCAGCGCGAGCTGTTCGCCACGGCGAGCGGCCCGGCCTGGTACGTGACGGTCGACGGGCTGCGGCACGCCGACCTGTCGGACGCCCCGTACGGGTCGCCGCTGCTGGCCGCGACGGGAGCCACCAGCACCTCCGGCCGCCACGTGCCCCAGCTGATGCAGGCCGTGACGCTGGCGTTCTTCGAACGGGCGCTGCGCGGCGTCCACGACGGTCCGACCACGGTGCTCGACCGTCCCCCGTGGCCCGACGTCACCGTCACGTCGCGGCCGTGAGGCCATAGGCCGCAGGGGTGGCCGATGTCGCCGAGCCGGCGCCCAGGCAGCTGCCGCCCGCGTGCTCATGGTGCCCGGCGGTGACGGCAGCACCACGCTCGGGCTGCGCGACCGCGTGCAGGCCGTGGGGTGGACCTGCACCCATGGCGGCGCCGGGTGACGTCGCTGTCGGCCGGACCGGGACGGACGGCGCGGCGGGGGTGCTGGTCCGGACGAGCTCTCAGCGGGAGCGGTGGTGGCGGGCCACGGCCTGGCGGGTGCCGCGGATCGCCGCGAGCGAGCCGTCGAGGTCGGCCTGCGCGGTGGCGAGGAACAGGGTGTCGACCACCACCAGGGCCGCGATCCGCGACGCGGTGGCGCCCGAGCGCAGCGGGGTCTCGTTGGCGGCGGTCAGCAGCACGTGGTCGGCGGCCTTGGCGACCGGGGAGCGCTGCGCGTTGGTGATGGCGACCGTGGTGGCGCCGGCCTGGCGCGCGGCGTGGAGCATCTCGATCGCCTCGACCGTGGTGCCCGAGTGCGACACGGCGATCGCCACGTCGCCCGGCGCCATGAGGGACGCGCTCGTGAGGGCGAGGTGGCTGTCGCTCCACGCGTACGACACCAGCCCGATGCGGTGCAGCTTGAGCTGCAGGTCGGCGGCCACCAGGCTGCTCGCGGCGGCGCCGTAGAGGTCGACCCGGCGGGAGGCCCGCATGGCGGCGGCGACCTGGGCCAGCGTGTCGCGGTCGAGCCGGCGAGCCGTGTCCTCCACCGCGGCGGCATCGGCGACCGCGACCTTGGCGACGATCCGGTCGAGCGTGTCGTCGGGCGACAGGTCCGACAGCTTGCGGATGCCGTTGCCAGCACCCGCCGCCTCGGCCAGCGCGAGGCGCAGCTCGGGGTAGCCCGACAGGTCGAGCCGGCGCGCGAAGCGCAGCACCGACGTCTGCGAGGTGCCCGCCTCGGCCGCGAGTTGCGAGATGGTGAGCGCCGCGACCCGGCGCGGGTCGGAGAGCACCAGCTCGGCGATGCGCACCTCGGCGGGGGGCAGCGACGCGGCGATGCCCCGCAGCCGCGACAGCGTCTCTTCCCCCGTCATGGCACGAAGCCTACGTCAAACGTGCGGTGGGTAGGGGATTCGGGTTGAGGTCGGCCTCCGGCGCGACCGACCGTGGCGGCGTGGTGCCGCCTCAGCCGGGAACGGCCGTCAGCACCGTGACGTCCACCTCCAGGCGGGCGCCGTCGCGTACGGGACCGGTGGCGTGGAACGCGTTGGGGCCCATGGCGACGAGGTCGGCGACCTGCTCGGCGGTGGCGTCGACGTCGTAGCGGACCTGCTCGGCAGACACCGTGAAGCCCTCGAGCTGCGCGGCGACCCGCGCATCCTTGCGGGGGTCCACGTCGAGCAGGCCACGGGTACGGCGGAGCGCAGCGAGGTGGCCCGCACCGGGGTGCACCACCACCAGCCTGCCCCCGGGGCGCAGCACGCGGCGGAACTCGGCCGGGTTGCGGGGCGCGAACACGCACAGCAGGGCGTCGAGGCAGCCGTCGCGCAGGGGCAGGTACCGCCAGGTGTCGGCCACCACCGACGCCGCTCGCGGGTGGGCGCGGGCCGCGCGCCGGGCGGCCGCCACCGACACGTCCAGCGCGACGCCCCGCTCCGCCCCCGCCTGGAGCACCCCCGCCAGGTACCACGCCGTGCCCGCGCCGACCTCGGCCACCGTCGGGCCCTGCCCCGCGGCGGCCACGAGGGCGGCGCGGACCGGGTCGAACGCGCCCGTGGCCAAGAACCGGTCACGGGCCGCCACCATGGCGGGGGTGTCGGCGTTGGCGGGCGGCGCGGTGCCGAGCAGGTTGACGTACCCCTGCCGGGCGACGTCGAAACGGTGCCCGGCGGGGCAGGCCACCGTACGGCCGACGACCTCGGCCGGACCCTGGCAGACGGGGCAGGCGAGCAGCCCCGCGGAGACCTCGAGCGCCACGCTCAGCGTCCCGGCGACACGTCGCCCGTCCCGGTGGCGTCGGCCGCCGCGGCCTCGGCGCGGACCCGGCCGGCGTCGCTGCAGCAGCGCACCTGCAGCCGGTGCTCGGCGTCGGTCACGGTGACGGCGGGGGAGACCCCCTGGCAGGGGCGCGGCGGCTGCGGCTCGTGCGT
>JBHAES010000173.1:0-6001 GCA_041855725.1 Actinomycetota bacterium | reverse complement strand
GGGCAGCGGCAGCAGCAGGCCCCAGCCGACGACCATGGCCAGCGGCGCGGCGCCCCAGACCACGAGCGTGGTCGAGGGCCGCAGCAAGGCGGCGGTGCCGGTGCCGGGGAGGGCCCGCAGCCCGACGGTGGCGGCCGTGGCTGCGACCACGACGAGCAGCAGCATCGACGCCAGCGGCAGCCGGATCGCGGCCGACGCCGAGACGGGGATGGTGACGAAGGTGAGCACGCACAGGTGCGCCACGGCGGGGTGGCGGTAGACGGCGAGGGTCACCGCGAGGGCGAGCAGCGCCATGATCGAGGTGACGTGCCAGGCGACCTCGGCCGACATGGGGGTGAAGGCGGCCAGGGCGGCGCCGCCGAACGGCAGGATCGCGATGCCGGTCCAGGTGAACGCGAGGCTCGCCGGCCGCAGCAGCCGTACGGTGGTGGCGAGCCCGATCCCGGCCGCGAAGAACAGCCCGGCCCAGGCCCAGATGCCCGCCAGCTTGGCCTCCGGCGGCAGCGCGCCCCCGAAGAGCGCGGCCGCCGACCCGACCAGCAGGAACGTCGCCACGTACAGCAGGCCGTTCAGGTTGCGGCGGTTCCGCCGCTCCTTCTCGGCGGCGAGCTCCTCCGGCGTCGGCGGCGGGGGCGCCGGTCGAGGCGGCGGCGCTCCCTCGGCAGGCCCAGGACGCACCCACGGACCGTTCCAGGCCGGCACGGGCGCCGGAGGGCCTGGCGGGACGGGACGTCCCGGTGCGTACGGCGCAGGCGCGCCGCCCCGCGCCCCGGTCTGGCCGACCTTGAGCCCCTCGGCGAAGCCGGCGCGGTGACCGTCGGCGTAGCCGGCCCGCAACCCCTCGAGCCGGCCCGCCCGGAAGCCGTCGTCGAAGACCTGTCGCAGCCGATCGTCCATGATCCCCCTAGTGTGCGCCGTACCCGGCTCCCCCGTGCCCGAGAAGGAGACGGTTCTCACCCGCCGGCCGGTCAGCCGTTGGCCGAGAACCGGTAGCCGACGTTGCGGACGGTGGCGATGAGGCCCTCGTGCTCGACGCCCAGCTTGGAACGCAGGCGCCGGACGTGGACGTCGACGGTGCGGGTGCCGCCGTAGTAGTCGTAGCCCCACACCTCGGCGAGCAGGTGCTCGCGGGAGAAGACACGGCCGGGGCGCTGCACGAGGTACTTGAGCAGCTCGAACTCGGTGTAGGTGAGGTCGAGCGGCCGGCCGTCGAGGGTGACGGAGTAGGCGGCCTCGTCGATGACGACGCCGCCGCCTGCGATGATGCCGCCCTCGTCGGGCAGGGCGGTGGTGAGCAGCCGCAGCCGTGCCTCGTACTCGGCAGGTCCGGCGCCGTCGACGATGAAGTCGGCCACGCCCCACTCGGCGGTCACCACCGACAGGCCCCGCTCGGCGACGACGAGCAGCCGGGGCACGACGACCCCCGTGGCCGCGAACAGGTGGCATACCGTCTTCGCGCCGACGAGGTCGCGGCGGGCGTCGACCACCACCACGTCGCAGTCCGCCGACGCGGTGAGCACCTGGTCGGACGGCGACAGCACCGTCACGGGGTGAGGCAGCAGCGACAGCTCGGGGATGGGTGCGGGGCCGGGCTGCTCCGTGACGAGCAGCAGCTGCCTCACCCGAGCCTCCTGTCCCGAAGCATGGGCACCCGGCCGGTGAGCCGCCGCCCACGCCAGAATACTGGCCATGGCTGTGGTGACGATCCGCTACTGGGCGTCGGCGCGAGCCGCCGCGGGCACCGACCGTGACGTGGTCGAGGCCGCCTCCGTCCGCGAGGCGCTCGCGTCGGTCCGTCGGCGGCACGGCGCCGAGTACGGACGCGTGCTCGACGGGTGCAGCGTGCTGCGCGACGGGCGGCCGGTCGACGCCACCGACGACGCACGGCTCGACGGCTACGTCGAGCTCGAGGCGCTCCCCCCTTTCGCGGCGCTGCCCGACGAGGCCGCGCCCGCGACCTGAGCGACCCCCGGCCGCGGGTCTCCCCGCCGGGCACGACCCGGGCGCCCGACCCGGCCCCGGTAGGGTGGCGGGCATGCCCAGCGTCGTCACCGGTCCGCTCGCGGCCGCTCACGTCGCGGCCGTCCGGGCGCTGGTCGCCGACGCCACCCGCGCCGACGGGGTCGCCCCCCTCAACGAGCGGGCCACGCTCCGCCTCGGCCGCGAGCCGGGGCACGTGCTCGTCACCCTCGACGGCGAGGTCGTCGGCTACGCCCAGGTCGACCCCGACGACGCCACCGCCCAGCTCGTCGTCGCCCCCGCCCACCGGCGCCGCGGCATCGGCCGCAGCCTGTGCGACGCCGTCGAGGCCGACCAGGCGGGCGTACGGCTGTGGGCGTTCGGCGACCTGCCCGCCGCACGGGCGCTGGCTGCGGCCACCGGCCGTACGGTGGTGCGCGAGCTGCTGGTGATGGGGCGGTCGCTCACCGACCTGCCGGAGCCGGCGCCGACCGACCGGACGGTCCGGGCCTACACCTCCGCCGACGCCGACGGCCTGCTCGCCGCCAACGCCGCCGCGTTCGCCCACCACCGGGAGCAGGGCGCCATGACCCGCGCCGAGCTGGCCGAGCGGATGACCGACCCGGCCGACCTGCTGCTCGCCGTGGCCGCTGACGGCCGCGTCGACGGGTTCCACTGGACGAAACGTCACGGCGGCGGGCTGGGCGAGGTGTACGTGATCGGTGTCCATCCCCGCGCCGAGGGCGCCGGCCTGGGTCGTACGCTGCTGTGGCGTGGCCTCCACCACCTCGCCGCCCGCGGCTGCGACCGGGTGATCCTCTACGTGGAGGGCGACAACCCCCGGGCGGTCGGGCTCTACGAGCGCAGCGGGTTCACCGTCGAGCACCGCGACGTGCAGTACCAGCGACCAGGAGGAGGAGCCTCGTGAGCACCGACCGCACCGAGCCGCGCAGCGAGGCGCTGCCGCCCGACCGCTACGGCGACCGGGAGCTGAGCTGGCTGGCGTTCAACAACCGGGTGCTCGACCTGGCCCGCGACCGGGTGCGGGTGCCGCTGCTGGAGCGGGCGAAGTTCCTGGCGATCTTCTCGTCGAACCTCGACGAGTTCTACATGGTGCGCGTCGCCGGCCTGAAGCGCCGCATCGCGGCAGGGCTGGCGCAGCGCAGCGCGTCGGGCATCATGCCGCGCGACCTGCACGAGCAGATCCTCGACACGACCCGCGAGCTGGTGGCCGAGCAGGCGCGTACGTTCGCCGAGGAGGTACGCCCCGAGCTGGCCGCCGAGGGCATCCAGATCGTGTCGGCCGACGACCTCACCCCCGACGAGAGCACCCGGCTGGGCGGGCTGTTCGACGAGCGGATCCTGCCGATCCTCACCCCGCTCGCCGTCGACCCGTCGCACCCGTTCCCCTACATCTCCGGCCTGTCGCTCAACCTGGCGGTGCAGCTGCGCAACCCGGCCACCGGCGCCCGCCAGTTCGCCCGCATCAAGGTGCCCAACGTGATGCCGCGGTTCCTGCGCCTCGACGAGGGCCGCTACATCGCCCTCGAGTCGGTGATCTCGCTGCACCTCGACCGGCTGTTCTCCGGCATGCAGGTGATCTCGTCGACCGCGTTCCGGGTGACCCGCAACGAGGACGTGGAGGTCGAGGAGGACGACGCCGAGAACATCCTGTTCGCCCTCGAGAAGGAGCTGCTGCGCAGCAAGGTGGGCCGTCCCCCCGTCCGTCTGGAGGTCGAGGACGACATCGACCCGCGGATGCTGGCGCTGCTGGTGAAGGAGCTCGACATCTCGGCCAAGGAGGTGTTCCAGCTGCCGGCGCCGCTCGACCTGCGCGGCCTGTTCTCGCTGGCCGACATCGACCGCGAGAACCTCAAGTACCCCAACTTCCTGCCCAAGACGCACCCCCACCTCGCCGAGGTCGAGACGGCGATGCCGGCGGACATGTTCGCCGCCCTCAAGCGCCGCGACGTGCTGCTGCACCACCCGTACGACTCGTTCGCCACGTCGGTGCAGCGGTTCGTCGAGCAGGCCGCCGCCGACCCGCAGGTGCTGGCCATCAAGCAGACCCTCTACCGCACCTCGGGTGACTCCCCCATCGTCGACGCGCTCATCGAGGCGGCGCAGGCCGGCAAGCAGGTGCTGGCGCTCGTGGAGATCAAGGCCCGCTTCGACGAGCAGGCCAACATCGCATGGGCCCGCAAGCTCGAGAAGGCGGGCGTGCACGTCGTCTACGGCATGGTCGGCCTCAAGACCCACTGCAAGCTGTCGCTGGTGGTGCGCGACGAGGGCGACGCGCTGCGCCGCTACGCCCACATCGGCACCGGCAACTACAACCCGAAGACGGCCCGCCTCTACGAGGACATGGGCCTGCTCACGTCGAACCCGGTGGTCACCGAGGACGTGGCGCGGCTGTTCAACCACCTGTCGGGCATGACCCAGGAGACCAACTACCGCCGCCTGCTCGTGGCGCCGCACGGGATCCGCCGCGGGCTCATCTCGATGATCGACCACGAGATCGCCAACCACCTGGCGGGCAAACCGGCCCGGGTGCGCATCAAGGTCAACTCGATCGTCGACGAGGCGATGCTCGACGCGCTCTACCGCGCCTCCAACGCCGGGGTGCCCGTCGACCTGTGGGTGCGTGGCATCTGCGCGGTGAAGGCCGGGGTGCCGGGGCTCAGCGAGAACCTGCGGGTGCGCAGCATCCTCGGCCGGTTCCTGGAGCACTCGCGGCTGTTCTGGTTCGCCAACGACGGGGAGCCGCTGGTGGGGATCGGCTCGGCCGACCTCATGCACCGCAACCTCGACCGCCGCGTCGAGGTGCTGGTCGGCCTCAGCGGCCAGTCCCACGTGGCGCAGGTGGAGCAGCTGTTCGACCTGGCCTTCGACGAGGGCACCGCGTCGTGGTGGCTCGGTCCCGACGGGTGGACCCAGCGCACCCTCGGCCCCGGCGGCGAGCCGCTGCTCGACATCCAGGAGCACCTGATCGCCACCATGTCGCAGCGGCGCAGCACCGATCGAGGCGGCTCATGAGCGTGGTCTTCACCGAGACCGGGGAGCGGCTCACCCTGGCCGCCGGCGCGGTGCTGCTGCGCGGCATGGGCGCCAAGCGCGAGGTGGCCCTGGTGCACCGGCCCGCCTACAACGACTGGTCGCTGCCGAAGGGCAAGCCCAGCAAGAAGGAGCTGGCGCCGGCGACCGCCGTGCGCGAGGTGGAGGAGGAGACGGGCATCCGGATCCGGCTCGGCCCCGCCCTGCGGGACGTGCGCTACCGGATCCCCCGCGGCCCGAAGGTCGTCCGGTTCTGGGTCGGCTACGAGCTGAGCGCCTCGCAGCGGGCCCCCGACCACGAGATCGACGACGTGGCGTGGCTGCGGGTCTCGCAGGCCCGCAAGCGCCTCACGTACGCCGACGAGCGCTCGGTGCTCGAGCAGGCCGCCCAGCTGCCCGACACCACCCCGTTCCTCATCGTGCGCCACACCAGCGCGGTGCCGCGCATGGAGTGGGACGGCGACGACGACCGGCTGCGTCCCCTCGACGAGAAGGGCAAGAAGCAGGCGAAGCGGCTCAGCTCGCTGCTCGAGGCGTTCGGGATCCGCCACCTCACCTCGTCGAGCTCGGAGCGCTGCCTGCAGACGCTGGCCCCGTACGCCCGGGCGGCCGGCCTCAAGGTCAAGCCGGCCTCGCTGCTGAGCGAGGAGGTCGGCGAGGACCACCTCGCCGGCGTGGAGCGCTACGTCCGCAAGCTGGCCGTCAAGGCGGCCCGCACGAAGGTGCCGGCGGCCGTCTGCGGGCACCGCCCGGTGCTGCCGGCGATGCTGTCGGGCCTGCACATCAAGCCGAGGCCCATCCCGGTCGGGTCGGTGGTGGCGGTGCACCTCACCGACGACGGCCACGTCGTCTCGTACGAGTGGCACGACCCGCGGTCGTGATGGCCGACGACGCCCGAGGACGGGGCCGCGAGCTCGCCGCGAAGGCGTCGGCCGCGCTGCAGCCGCTCGTGTCGCGGCCCATGCTCGTGGTGCTGCGCGTCGGGTTC
>JBHAES010000172.1:0-4479 GCA_041855725.1 Actinomycetota bacterium | reverse complement strand
TACAGCACTGTCTACGCCGCCGTCTACTCCCGCTTCGGGAACCGCGAGAAGGGCGCCACCGCCGTCGAGTACGGCCTGCTCGTGGCCCTCATCGCCGCTGCCATCATCACCGCGGTGGCCGGCTTCGGCACCGAGCTGAAGTCCCTGTTCACCTCCGTGGCCGAGAACGTCCAGAAGCGCGGCGCGTGATCCAGGGCGGTCAGGCTTGATCTGACCGCGCCGATGACGCAGACCGGCCCCGTCGCCTCGTGCGACGGGGCCGGTCGGCGTCATCGCTCCGGTGCACGCTGAGCCCAAACCCCTCCCGTCGATACCCACCCGGGTATATCGTGGGTGGGGAGGAGGGTTCATGAGTCCAGCGAGGCACATCGTGATCCTGGGTGCCGGCACGGCCGGCACCACCGTCGCCAACCGGTTGCGGCGCGCCTGCTCGCCCGACCGGCTGCGCATCACCCTGGTCGACCGTGACGACGTGCACGTCTACCAGCCGGGGCTGCTGTTCCTGCCGTTCGGCACCTACCGGCCGCGTCACGTGCTGCGCAGCCGGCACGCCCATGTCGGCGACGGGATCGACCTCGTGCTGTGCGAGATCGACCGGGTCGACCCGGCCGCGCGCACGGTGCACCTGGCCGACGGGCGCGCCCTCGCGTACGACGACCTGGTCGTGGCCACCGGCGTGGAGCCGCGTCCCGACCAGACCCCCGGGCTCCCGGAGGCGCTCGCCGCCGGGGTGGCCCACGAGTTCTACACCTACGACGGGGCCCGGCGGCTCGCCGAGGCGATGCGCAGGTGGCGCCGCGGGCACCTCGTGGTGCACGTGGTCGAGATGCCGATCAAGTGCCCGGTGGCGCCGCTGGAGTTCGCGTTCCTGCTCGACGGCTGGCTGCGCGAGAAGAAGGCCAGGTCCGCCACCCGCATCACCTACGCCACCCCGCTCGACGCCGCGTTCACCAAGCCTGTGGCCAGCCGAGAGCTCGGCGACGCGTTGCGCCGCCGCGACATCGCCCTCGAGGCCGACGTCGCCGTCGCCGAGGTCGACGGCCCGGGGCGTCGGCTCGTCACGTACGACGGCCGCGAGCTCGGCTTCGACCTGCTCGTCACGGTGCCCGTCACCATGGGCGCCGCCTGGGTGGCCCGCAGCGGCATGGGCGACGAGGCCAACCTCGTGGAGTGCGACCGCCACACCATGAAGGCGCTCCACCACGACGACGTGTGGGTGCTGGGTGACGCTGGCACGCTCCCGACCTCGAAGGCCGGGTCGGTCGCCCACTTCGCCGTCGACACGTTCGTGCCCAACTACCTCGCCCACCTCGACGGCCGCGAGCCGCCGGCCCGCTTCGACGGGCACGCGAACTGTTTCGTCGAGTCCGGCGGCGGCAAGGCGATGCTGCTCGACTTCAGCTACGACACCGAACCGCTCACCGGCGTGTTCCCGCTGCCCGTGGTGGGGCCCTTCTCGCTGCTGCGGGAGAGCCGGGCCAACCACCTGGGCAAGCTCGCGTTCCGGTGGGCGTACTGGAACCTGCTGCTGCCCGGCCGCCGCCTCCCGCTGCCGTCGGCCATGACGATGGCGGGCAAGCGCGTCGAGAAGGGCGCCCCCACGCGACCTGCGGCTGCCTCGCCGCACCCCACCCCCGCGGCGGAGCCGACCCCCGTGGTGAGACCCGCCGCAGCCCCGCGGCGAGCCGAGCCGCGGGGGCGGCCCACGCGGACACCCACGGCGGGCGCGCCGACCGTGTCGGGGCAGCGCCAGCACTGGCCGCCGGACCCGCGCCGAGGCGTCGACTCCACCGCCGACCCGGCGACCGTGCTCGACGCCCCGATCGTCCCGAGGTTCTGAGGAGACCATGCCCACCACCCGCATCAACGGACGCCCTATCGACGTCGACGACGAAGGGTTCCTCGTCGCCCCCGAGCAGTGGGACGAGGAGCTCGGCGCCGAGCTCGCCCGCCTCGTCGGGCAGGAGATGACCGAGGACCACTGGCAGGTCGTCCGGTTCCTGCGCGCCGACTTCGGCCCGCGCGGTCAGACCGCCACCCTCCGCCGGGTCGCCACGGTAGGCGGCTTCGGCACCAAGGAGCTCTTCACCCTCTTCCCCGGCAAGCCCGCCAAGAAGATGGCCTACATCGCCGGCCTGCCCAAGCCCAAGGGCTGCGTGTGAGCGCAGCCGCACCCCGGGCGTACGACAAGGAGCGACCCATGACCGACGACCGCCGGCCCGACGCGACCGGCTCCCCAGGCGACGACACCGCCCCGCGGCGCAAGCTCTGCCTCATCTGCTCGAAGGGCAACCTCGACATGGCCTACCCGGGCCTGATCCTGGGCAACGCGGCGCTGGGGGAGGGCATCGAGACCCACCTGTTCTTCACGTTCTGGGGCCTCGACATGGTCACCAACCGGCACCTGGACGACCTCAAGTACACCCCGCTCGGCAACACCGCCATGCACCTGCCGCAGGCACCCGGGATGCCGCTGCCGGCCGGCCTGGGCGCGCTGCCAGGCATGACCCGGTTCGCCACCTCGATGATGCGCCGCCAGATCGCCGAGCTCGACGTGCCACCCGTACGAGAGTTCCTGCAGCTCATCGTCGACATGGGCGGCCACCTGTGGGCCTGCCGCATGTCGTTCGACATGATGCGGCTCGTCGAGGCCGACCTGTTCGACGGCGTCGAAGGGGTCATCAGCGCCACCGACTTCATCGAGCTCTCCGAGGGCGCGCAGGTGATCTTCATCTGAGCCCGCCGTGGGGTGGAGGGAACCATGGCCCGCCCACCGGTCAGGATGTGGCCGGTCGGGCGGGCCGGGTTCGTACGCCTGACGGCGGGTCAGGAGCGGGTGGTGTCCCCGTCGCCGGTGGGGACCTGAGCCTCGGTCCCCACGGCGTGGGACGGGAAGGGCAGCACGTGCAGCACCGCGACGATCACGGCTCCTACGGCGAGCCCGGCGACGAACGACCCCGCCGTGTTGACCAGCCACCCGACGAGCCCGCCGAGCGGCCCGGCCGCGTGAGCGGCTGACTCCTCGAGGCCGTGCACGAGCCCGTACGGGGCGTGCAGCCATGCCTGGCCGAGGGTGCCGCTCAGCTCGTCGAGACCGACGAGCAGGATGTGCCCGCCGACCCACAGCATGGCGACCACACCGATGATCGACAGGGCGGCCAGCAGCTTCGGCATGAACGCCACGAGGCCCCGGCCGATCCGCTGCGCGGTCGCCGACTCGCGTTGGGTGAGCGCGACGCCGACGTCGTCCATCTTCACGATGAGCGCGACCACCCCGTAGACGAGCACCGTGATGAGCAGCGCCACCACCACGAGGATCGCCGCCCGCTGCCAGAACGGCTCGGAGCGCACCTCGTTGTAGGAGATGACCATGATCTCGGCCGACAGGATGAGGTCGGTGCGGATCGCGCCGGCGACCATCTTCTTCTCGTGGTCGGCCCCCATCGTGGCGACCGGCTGCTCGTGCCCCTGATGGCCGGTGACCTTCTCCCACAGCTTCTCGGCCCCCTCGAAGCAGAGGAACGCGCCGCCCGCCATGAGGATCGGCGTCATCAGCCACGGCACCAGCCAGCTCATGAGCAGGATCGCCGGCAGGATGAGCACCAGCTTGTTGACCAGCGACCCCTTCGCGATCTGCTTCACGATCGGCAGCTCGCGCTCGGCGGTGAAGCCGTGCACGTAGCGGGGCGTCACGGCGGTGTCGTCGACCACCACCCCGGCCGCCTTGGCGCTGGCCCGCCCTGCGGCCGCGCCCACGTCGTCGACCGACGCCGCGGCGAGCTTGGCGAACGCGGCGATGTCGTCGAGCAGCGCCGCGAGCCCGCCGCTCATCGGTGCGCCTCCGCGCTACGGCGCGAGCGGGAGAGCGAGGGCGAGGGTGGCTGCGAGGTCACGAGCAGAGCGTAACGTCCGTACGGCGAGTCGTACGTCCATCGCCAGCCGGCAGCGGGGGCGACGAGGACGCCCTCCCCGGCGGCTGGACCTGCGGCCACGCACGAGGGGAGCGTGAGTCTGGGCGGGCTGGCAGCGGATGCGAGTGCTGGTCCATTCATGCACGCTCGCTGTCGGGCATCGGTCGTCCGGATGCCGTCGCCACGGGCCCCGAGGCGGTCGGCGACCGCCTGCCGACAATGTGTGACGCGCCATCGTGCGCGCCGAGGGGTTCGGCGTGACGGGCCTGGGGCGCTCGGCGAGAGCGTGGCGTGTGGTTGCGGGCGGGATCGCCCGGCGGGCCCGCGGTGTCCAGGACGGCCGCCTCCGAAGGCGAGGCCGGTGGACGCGTGTCATCGTGCTGAGCCCGGCGTCGCGCGACATAGAGCAGCACGACCAGCCCGTCCCCCCGGGGGGTGGGGTACGGGCTGGTCGTGTCGGTGCCCGGGGTCAGAAGGGTGGGGGTGTGTCGTCGGGTTCTTCTTCCCGCCACGCGAACAGGGTCGGTGCCTGCTTGCGGGGCGGTTTGTGCCGCCGCGGCGGATCCAC
>JBHAES010000171.1:0-11678 GCA_041855725.1 Actinomycetota bacterium | reverse complement strand
GCCTCGGCGATCGCGGCGGCGGTGGTGGCGCCCTTCTCCATGATGAGGGCCATCACCCGCTCACGGGTGCCGTCGTCGTGGGTGTGGCCGGGCACGCCGGACGGCCGGGCGGCCGCGCCGCCCACCTCGGGTGCCAGGGTTTTCACAACGTCATCCTTTCCTAATCCCGTACCCCGTTCAACTGAGGATGCCCTTCGTCTGTTCCCGGCGGTGCCGCCCGCTCCGCCTGGCCCGCCCACGACCGGCCCGAGGCGAGCCCGCCCGTCGGGTGCCGCGACCGCCGGTGGGGGCGGGCCAGGTCGGCTAGGGTCGGCTCATGACCTCCATGAGCATGGTGGCGGCGAGGTCGAAGGCGGCACCCCGACCGTCGACGTTCGCCCTCAAGCTGGTCATGGCGGCGACCGGGGTCGTGTTCGTCGGCTTCGTGGTCGTGCACCTGATCGGCAACCTGAAGGTCTACGCCGGGGCGGCGGCCTTCGACTCGTACGCGCACTGGCTGCGCGAGGTGGGCTACCCGCTGGTCCCCAAGCAGGGGGTGCTGTGGGCGCTGCGGGTGGTGCTGCTGGTGAGCCTGGTGGCGCACGTCGGCTCAGCGGTCGTGCTGTGGCGACGGGGCCGGGCGGCGCGCGGGCGCCACCGCCGGCGCCGGATGTCGGGTGGCCTCATGCCGTTCGGGGCGCGCACGATGCTGCTCAGCGGGCTGCTGATCCTGGTGTTCGTGGTGATCCACCTGCTCGACCTCACCGTCGGTGCGGTGGTCGCTCCGGAGGGGTTCCGGGGCCATGACGCCGACGGCACCACGCACGCGTACGCCAACCTGGTCGCGAGCCTGTCGCGGCCGTGGGCGGCGGCCTGCTACAGCCTCACGATGGTGGTGCTGGCGCTGCACGTGCTCCACGGCTGCCGCACGCTGATGCAGGACCTCGGGGCCACCGGTGCCCGGCTGCGTCAGGTGTGGGTGGCGGTCGCGGGGCTGGTGGCGCTGGCGATCCTGGCCGGGAACGCGTTGATCCCGGTCTTCGTGGTGACGGGGGTGATCTCGTGAACGGCTGGAGCACCGCCCAGGCGCCGCTCGACGGCCGGGTGCCGCCGGGCGACCCGATGACGGCGTGGGACCGCCGCCGGGCCTCGTACCGGCTGGTGAGCCCCGCGAACCGGCGCCGGCTGACGGTGATCGTGGTCGGCACGGGGCTGGCGGGCTCGGGTGCGGCCGCGGCGCTCGGCGAGCTCGGCTACCAGGTGGAGTGCTTCACCTATCACGACGCGCCGCGCCGGGCTCACAGCGTCGCCGCGCAGGGCGGCATCAACGCGGCGCGAGCCCGCAAGGTCGACGGCGACTCGGTGGCCCGGTTCGTGACCGACACCGTCAAGGGCGGCGACTTTCGGGCCCGGGAGGCCGACGTGGTGCGGCTGGCGACCGAGTCGGTGAGGGTGATCGACCACCTGCAGGCCATCGGCGCGCCGTTCGCCCGAGAGTACGGCGGGCAGCTCGCCACCCGCTCGTTCGGCGGCGTGCAGGTGTCGCGCACCTACTACACGCGGGGGCAGACGGGCCAGCAGCTGCAGGTGGCGGCGTCGCAGGCGCTGCTGCGGCAGGTGGCGCGCGGCACCGTACGGCTCCACCCCCGCACCGAGATGCTCGACCTGGTCGTGGCCGACGGCCGCGCCCAGGGGATCGTGACCCGTGACCTGGTGACCGGCGAGGTCCGGGCGTGGACGGGCCACGCGGTGGTGCTGGCGACCGGCGGCTACGGCAGCGTCTACTTCCAGTCGACGCTGGCGGTCAGCTCGAACGCGACGGCCACGTGGCGGGCGCACCGGCGTGGTGCCCTGTTCGCGAGCCCGTCGTTCGTGCAGTTCCATCCGACGGCGCTGCCGGTGTCGTCGCGGTGGCAGTCGAAGACCACGCTGATGAGCGAGTCGCTGCGCAACGACGGCCGGATCTGGGTGCCGGTGGCCGCGGGCGACGAGCGGGCGCCCGGTGACGTGCCGGAGGCGGAGCGGGACTACTACCTGGAGCGGCGCTACCCGGCGTACGGGAACCTGACGCCGCGCGACATCGCCTCGCGGGCCGCCCGCGACGAGATCGTCGCCGGCCGGGGGGTGGGGCCGTTGCGCAACTCGGTGTACCTGGACTTCCGCGACGCGATCGAGCGGCTGGGCCGCGACGTGATCGTCGAGCGCTACGGGAACCTGTTCCACATGTACGCCGACGTGACGGGCGAGGACCCGTACCTGCGGCCGATGCGGATCGCGCCGGGTGCGCACTTCACGATGGGCGGGCTGTGGTCGGACTACGACCTGATGACGTCGGTGCCGGGCCTGTTCGTGGGTGGCGAGGCGGGCAGCGGCTATCACGGTGCGAACCGGCTGGGGGCGAACTCGCTGCTGAGCGCGTGCGTCGACGGCTGGTTCACGCTGCCGTACGCGGTGCCGAGCTATCTGGCGCCGCTGGTCGGCACGCCGACGCTGGCGGCCGATGCGCCCGAGGTGGCGCAGACCCTCGCCGACGTGCGGGGCCGGGTGCAGCGGCTCGCCTCGGCGGAGGGCACGCAGCGTCCGACGGCGTTCCACCGCCGGCTGGGCGACATCTTGTACGAGGGGTGCGGGGTGTCCCGGTCGGAGGCTGGGCTGACGGCGGCCCTCGACCAGGTGCGCTCGCTCGCCGACGAGATGCGGCGCGACCTGCGGGTGGTGGGCCCGGCGAACCGGTTGAACCAGGAGCTGGAGCGGGCCCACCGGGTGGCTGACTTCCTGGAGCTGGCCGAGCTGATGGTGGTGGACGCGCTGGACCGTACGGAGTCGTGCGGCGCGCACTTCCGGGAGGAGCACCGGCTCCCCGACGGGGAGGGGGCCCGCGACGACGAGCGGTGGTGCTCGGTGTCGGCGTGGGAGACGACGGCCGACGGGAGGCATGTCAGGCACGTCGAGCCGTTGTCGTACGCGCTGGTGCCGTTGCAGGTGAGGAGCTACCGATGAGGGTGGAGCTGGAGGTGTGGCGCCAGGACTCGCCGCAGGACCCTGGTCGGTTCGAGACGCACGTGGTCGACGACGCGACCCCTGAGATGAGCCTGCTGGAGCTGCTCGACCGGTTGAACGACCAGCTCGCGTCGGCGGGGGTGGAGCCGATCCAGGTCGAGTCGGACTGCCGCGAGGGGGTGTGCGGGGCGTGCGGGGTGATGGTCGACGGCGTGCCGCACGGCCCGGTGCCGCGCACTCCGTCGTGCCGCCAGCACCTGCGGGCGTTCGGCCAGGTGACGAGGCTGCGGATCGAGCCGTTGCGCAGCGCGGCGTTCCCGGTGGTGCGGGACCTGGTCGTCGACCGCAGCGCCCTGACCCGCCTGATCGAGGCGGCCGGGCACGTGGACGTGGCCACGGGCACCGCGCCGGACGCCGACACCCTCCTGGTCACCCATGACCAGGCGGAGACGGCGCTCGACTTCGCGGCGTGCATCGGCTGCGGGGCGTGCGTGGCGGCGTGCCCGAACGGCGCGGCCCACCTGTTCGCAGGCGCGAAGCTGGCGCACCTGGCGCTGATCCCGCACGGCCGCCTGCAGCGCGGCGCCCGGGCCGGCGCCATGGTGCGGGCCCTGGAGACCGAGTTCGGCCCGTGCGGCTCGTACGGGGAGTGCGTCGAGGTGTGCCCGGCCGGCATCCCCCTCACCGCGGTGGCCGCCGTCCACCGCGAGCGGCTGCGGGCCGCCCTGAGGGGCCGCCCCGACTGAGGCGCCAGCACGGCGAGCAGCGTCGAGCGAAGTCGGGACCGGTGCACCCCCGCGGGGTCGGGACGGGTGCCCCGCCGTCAGGAGTCGGCTGCTGCGCGCCCCTCGACGCGAGACGCACCGGGCCGCCTCAGCACGTGGCACGTCGATTCGAGTCGGCACCGGGGGCCAGCGATCACGTATCCCCTCACCCGTCGAGCCGAGTTGTCACAGTGACGCAGCCCCTCCCAGACCACTCATCGAGCCGAGCGGTCACTCCAGGAGCCGGGCCCGACTCGAGAGGTGACAGTTCGACTCGAACAGTGACAGTTCGACTCGAACAGTGGGGGTCGGCTCCCGCCGCCCCCACGGAGCCGGTGCCCGGGGCCGGCCTGAGCGACCGACCGCGGAGCCGACGACAAGGAGCAGAGCAACAACGACCCCGGCTGCAACCGCTTACCGATCTCGTCGTAGGGTGTCCCCGACAACGACCGCGCTGGTCGCGCGGACTGCTCCGAAGCCGCATCTAGTGAAGGAAGGCCCGTGTCCACCGATACCTGGACCACACCACTGCGACCCTGGCGCCGGGGCGCCGCGGTCGCCCTGGGGGCGCTGCTCGTGGCGCTCTCGGGATGCTCCACGACCCCGACCGCCCCGGGTGAGCACCGCGGAGGCGAGGCCAACCTGCAGCTGCCCGACCTGGGCACGGTCTCGTTCAGCGGGATCAACGGCAAGGTGCTGCTCGGCATCGGCATGGTGATCTGCTTCGGCGGTCTGGCGTTCGGCCTGGCGAGCTTCCTGGGGTTGCGCAACCTGCCGGTGCACGCGTCGATGAAGGAGATGAGCGAGCTCATCTACGAGACCTGCAAGGCCTACCTGGTGCAGCAGGGCAAGTTCCTGGTCACGTTGTGGCTGTTCATCGGCGCGGTGATCTTCATCTACTTCCAGTTCCTCGCGGGGCTGGGGCTGGGGCGCACGTTGATCGTGCTGCTGTTCAGCATCATCGGCATGGCGGGGTCCTACGGCATCGCGTGGTACGGGATCCGGGTCAACACGTTCGCGAACAGCCGTACGGCGTTCGCGGCCCTGAGGGGCAAGCCGTGGGAGATGTTCCAGATCCCGCTGCGCTCGGGCATGAGCGTGGGCATGATGCTGATCTCGGTCGAGCTGATCATGATGCTGTTCATCATGCTGGTGCTGCCGGGTGAGATCGCGGGGTCCTGCTTCATCGGGTTCGCGGTGGGTGAGTCGCTGGGCGCGTCGGCGCTGCGGATCGCGGGTGGTATCTTCACCAAGATCGCCGACATCGGCTCCGACCTGATGAAGATCGTGTTCAAGATCAAGGAGGACGACGCGCGCAACCCGGGCGTGATCGCCGACTGCACGGGCGACAACGCGGGTGACTCGGTGGGTCCGTCGGCCGACGGCTTCGAGACCTACGGGGTCACGGGTGTGGCGCTCATCACGTTCATCCTGCTGGCGGTGAACGACCCGAGCACCCAGGTGCAGCTGCTGGTGTGGCTGTTCTTCATCCGCGCGATCATGGTGGTCGCCTCGTTCGTGTCGTACCTGCTCAACAACGTGTGGGCGCGGGCGAAGTTCAAGGACGCCTCCGAGATGGACTTCGAGAAGCCGCTGTCGAGCCTGGTGTGGATCACGTCGGTGGTGTCGATCGTGCTGACGTTCGTGGTGTCGTACCTCATGATCGCCACGCTGCCTGACGGCATGTGGTGGAAGCTGTCGGTGATCATCTCCTGCGGCACGCTGGCGGGTGCGCTGATCCCGGAGCTGGTGAAGGTGTTCACGTCGGTGTCGAGCCGGCACACCCAGGAGGTCGTGAAGTCGTCGGCCCAGGGTGGGGCGTCGCTCAACATCCTGTCGGGCTTCGTGGCGGGCAACTTCTCCGCCTACTGGCTGGGCATCGCGATCATCGGCCTGATGGGCGGCGCCTTCCTGATCTCGACGCTGGGCCTGTCGGCGCTCATGATCGCCCCGGCGGTGTTCGCGTTCGGTCTGGTGGCGTTCGGCTTCCTGGGCATGGGTCCGGTGACGATCGCGGTCGACTCGTACGGGCCGGTCACCGACAACGCGCAGTCGGTCTACGAGCTGTCGGTCATCGAGACCCTGCCGGGGATCACCGAGGAGATCGAGCGTGACTACGGGTTCACCCCGGACTGGGACAACGCCAAGGACATGCTGGAGATGAACGACGGCGCCGGCAACACGTTCAAGGCGACGGCCAAGCCGGTGCTGATCGGCACGGCGGTGGTGGGCGCCACCACGATGATCTTCTCGATCATCCTGGGCCTCACCGACCACCTGTCCGCCGACAAGGTCGCGAACCTGTCGCTGCTGCACGCGCCGTTCCTGCTGGGCCTGATCATGGGTGGCGCGGTGATCTACTGGTTCACAGGTGCCTCCACGCAGGCGGTCACCACGGGCTCGTTCCGGGCGGTCGAGTTCATCAAGGAGAACATCAAGCTCGACTCCTCGGTGACGAAGGCCAGCGTCGAGGACTCGCGCAAGGTCGTGGAGATCTGCACCCAGTACGCACAGAAGGGCATGTTCAACATCTTCCTGGGCATCTTCTTCTCGACGCTGGCGTTCGCGTTCATCGAGCCGTACTTCTTCATCGGCTACCTGATCTCGATCGCGCTGTTCGGGCTCTACCAGGCCATCTTCATGGCCAACGCGGGTGGTGCGTGGGACAACGCGAAGAAGATCGTCGAGGTCGACCTGCGGGCCAAGGGCACCGACCTGCACGACGCGTCGATCGTGGGCGACACGGTGGGCGACCCGTTCAAGGACACGTCGTCGGTGGCCCTCAACCCGGTCATCAAGTTCACGACCCTGTTCGGGCTGCTGGCGGTCGAGCTGGCGGTGTCGACGTCGGCGACGAACCCGACGTTGGTGTACGCGATCGCGGCGGTGCTGTTCTGCGCGTCGGTGTTCTTCGTGTACCGGTCGTTCTACGGCATGCGGATCCCGGGCGACCTCGCCTCGGCGAAGGCGCTGGCGGTGTCGCTGCCGGCTCCGACCGACCACCCGGGCGGGGCCGGGGTCGAGGTGGCCGACGAGGAGGCCGCCGCCGACCGCTGACCTGCTCGCTGGCGGCCGGCAGCCCACCGGGGCTGCCGCCCGTCGGCGTCTCCCCCACCGGTGGACGGACGATTCGTGCTTCGCGGGGTGGATGGCGGATACTGGGAGGCGACACCACAGCCCGACAGGAGCCGTTGCACCTACGATGCGCCACTGGACCCGATTCCTCGCCCTGATCGCCGCCGGCGTCGTGCTGGTCGGCTGCGCCACGACGCCTGGCGCCACGGACCAGCCCTCGGGCGTCTCCGAGCCGTCGTCGCAGACCACGGAGCTGGCCGTGACCCCCACGCCGACCGCTCCGAAGCCGGTTCCGGTCTCGGTCACCACGAGCGCCGCCGAGGGGGCGGTGGTGACGGTGGACCACCGGTTCACCGTCACGGTGGAGAGCGGCACGATCACGTCGGTGGCGCTGACCTCGAACGACAAGCGGCCCGAGAAGCAGAAGGTCGACGGCACGGTGTCGTCCGACGGGCGCACGTGGACGGCGGCGTCGCTGCTGGAGCCGGGGGTCACCTACCAGGCCGAGGTGGTGACGGCGTCCACGACGGGTGAGCAGCTCACGACGAGCCGTACGTTCAGCACCGAGAACCTGACCCTCAAGCAGCAGGTGTACGTGAACGCGATCCCGGGC
This sequence comes from Actinomycetota bacterium, assembly GCA_041855725.1. Lineage (GTDB taxonomy): Bacteria > Actinomycetota > Actinomycetes > Propionibacteriales > Propionibacteriaceae > JBHAES01. The sequence continues at coordinate 4,247 of JBHAES010000171.1, read as the reverse complement.
TCGGGCGCCACGGTGGGGGTGGCGATGCCGGTGGTGGTCACCTTCGACACCCCGGTGACCGACAAGGCCTCGTTCGAGAAGCACATGAAGGTGACCTCGACGCCGGCGCAGCAGGGCTCGTGGCGCTGGATCTCCAGCAAGGAGGTTCGCTGGCGGCCTGAGAAGTACTGGCAGCCGGGCACGAAGGTCGACGTCGACATCGACGTCAACGGGGTGCCCGCGGGTGACGGCCGGTACGGTCAGGACTCGCGCACCGCGTCGTTCACCGTGGGCCGGGCGGCGCAGATCACGGTCGACCTGAAGGCGCACACCGCCACCCAGACCGTGGGCGGGGCCGTGACCCGCACCATCCCCATCAGCGCCGGGAAGGCCGGCTTCGAGACCCGCACGGGCACGAAGGTGATCATGGAGCGGCTCGACTCGGTGGACATGAACGCGGCGTCGACCGGCATCGGTGAGGGTGACCCCGAGTACTACAACCTCAAGGACGTGCGGTACGCGATGCGGGTGACCACGTCGGGCGAGTTCTTCCACGCCGCCCCGTGGTCGGTCGGCAGCCAGGGCCGCGCCAACGTGAGCCACGGCTGCGTCGGCATGTCCACCGCCAACGCCGGGTGGCTGATGGCGAACACGCTGGTGGGTGACCCGGCCGTCTACACCGGCTCGAGCCGGTTCATGACGGTCGACAACGGCTGGGGCGACTGGAACCTCTCGTTCGCCGAGTACGCCAAGGGTTCCGCGATCGGCTGACCCCCGCGCCGCCCGGCGCTCGTGCGTCGGGCGCACGGTGCGCTCACGGGTCGCTGCGAGCCGCTGGGCACTGGGCGCGTTCGCCCTGGCATGGTCACTGCTGGGCACGGTCGTGACGGGGCCCCGCTCAGGTGACGGCGCGTGCGACAACGGCCTGTCGCCGGGGCCGCCACCAGGTTCCACGCCCGGCCTGCTGCAGCGGACGCGGGACGGACGCCGTCACCGGCGCGCCGATGCGGGTCTGCCACTGCGCCAACGCCTACCCGACCCTCGTGCTCCTCGCCCGCCTTCCTCGACCGGGTACGCTGACCTGCCCGGCTGAGCGTCCGCGCCGGCCGGTCCGCCGGACCGTACGCGCGGTGGCGTGCCTCCTGTCGTCTGTGTGCCGTCCGCTGGGGCGCGGCATCGGTGCCTGCGGGCGATCTGAGCGAATCGGTGGCGCGAAGGCTCGCGGCACGACAGGCTGGTGTGGTCGCGCCCGACCACCGTGGGGGGTTCCGGGAGCCAGGCGCCGACGGTGCACCGGGTCTGGGCAGGGGGAGCCAGGGCCCTCGCCGCCCCGCTGCGGGGATGGTTCGGGTCGCGGTCTCGCCCTCGCCCCGTCCCATGGCGTGCACTAGGTTGGGACGAACGGGAGACGTACGGGAGGGTGTGTGAGGGACGACGCGCAGCGAGGGGCGGCCTGATGGCGGGCGTGTCCGTGCTGCGCCATCCCGACGGTCCGGCGCTCGCGTCGGCGGTGGCCGAGGCGCTGCTGCGCCGGCTCGTCGAGATGCAGGCCGAGCGGGGTGTGGTGCACCTGTGCCTCACCGGCGGCCGCATCGCGAACTCGGTCTACGAGCAGCTGGCCACCCTGGTGGGCGACTCGCAGCTCGATCCGGGGCTGCTGGAGCTGTGGTGGGGCGACGAACGGTTCGTGCCCACCGACGACCCCACGCGCCACTCCCTGCAGGCGCTCGCCCGGCTGGCGGGCAGCTTCCCGCTCGATCCTGCCCGCACCCACCCGATGCCGTCGTCGGACGTGTTCGCCGACGCCCAGGAAGCCGCGTCGGCCTACGCCCGCGACCTGGCGGGCACCGTCATCGACATCTGCCTGCTCGGCATCGGCGAGGACGGGCACGTGGCCTCGGTGTTCCCCGACCACTCGTCGTTCGACCCCACGCAGGCCCTCGCCGTGGCCGTCACCGACTCCCCCAAGCCGCCCGACCGGGTGACGCTCAGCCTGGCCGCGATCAACCGGTCCCGCGAGGTGTGGCTGATCGGCAGCGGGGAGGCGAAGGCGGCGCCGGTCGCCCGCGCGCTCGAGGGCGACCCGACCCTGCCCGCCGCGCACGTGCAGGCGGCCGAGCGCACGTACTGGTACCTCGACGAGCAGGCGGCGGCCCTGCTCCCCTACCACACCTGCGCCCTCTGACACTCTCGCAGCCGGGGTGACGCGCCCTGCGGGCGCGCGAGGTGCCGCGTGCGCAGCTGTCGAGACGTGATCGACGGGCCGGTCCACCGGCGTACGTACGCCGCGGCCACGCGTCGACGGCCCGGCTCGGGTCAGGTCCGCGCCGGCCGTCCGCTGGACCGACGGGACAGCCTCAGTACAGGACCTCGCCGCGGGCGCGGCGCTCGCGCAGCCCCTGCAGCGCCTCGTCGAGGATCGTGCGGGCCTCGGCGCTGGAGCGACGCTCCTTCACGTAGGCGAGATGGGTCTTGTAGGGCAGGATCTTGGGCGGCGGCGGCGGGTTCTCGGAGTCGAGGTTGGCCGGGAGGCCGCAGCGGGGGCAGTCCCACTCCTGCGGCACCTGGGCGTCGGCCGCGAAGGCGGGGCGGGTCTCGTGCCCGTTGGCGCAGAAGAACGACACGTACAGCCTGGGCGCGGCGTCACCACGCTCCGCCTCCCCCATCGGGCCCGCTCCGACACGGCTCCCCCGGATGGCACTCCCACCGACCACTGTTGACAGACTCCTTGCCTGAGAAGAAAGGAAAGACCCGCTGCGGCGTCAGCTGCCGAAGCGGTAGAGCACGAGCAGCGCGATGATGCTGGCGAGCCAGATCAACCCCACGACGACCGTGATCCGGTCGAGGTTGCGCTCGGCCACGCTCGTGCCGCCCATCGCCGTTGACATGCCCCCACCGAACAGGTCGGACATGCCTCCTCCGCGACCCTTGTGGAGCAGGATGAAGAAGAAGAGGATCAGGCTGGCGACGGCGAGGATGATCGACACCGTCAGGATGGGCCAGGTGATCAGCGGGACGAGACTCACCGGACCATGCTAACCCACCGGCACAACGACCTTGAAAACGCCGTCTCCCGGTGGCACCCGGGGACGACGACGGCGCCGGCCCCGAGGGACCGGCGCCGTCGCGACCGCGTCAGGCGTTGAACAGGACGATCTTGGCGAACTCCTCGGGGTCGAGGGACGCGCCACCCACCAGCGCCCCGTCGACGTCGGGCCCGGCCATGATGTCGACGATGTTGGACGACTTGACCGAGCCGCCGTACTGGATGCGCACCTGGTCGGCCGCCTCGGCGCCCACGAGCTCGGTGACGCAGGCCCGGATCGCGCCGCAGACCTCCTGCGCGTCGGCCGGGGTGGCGACCTCACCGGTGCCGATGGCCCAGACCGGCTCGTAGGCGATCACGAGCGAGGCGACCTGCTCGGCGGTGAGCCCGGCGAGGCACGTGCGCACCTGGCCGACCACGAACGGGACGTGGGTGCCCTCCTTGCGGACCTCGAGCTTCTCACCCACGCACACGATCGGCGTCATGCCGGCCTCGAGCACCCGCAGCGCCTTGGCGTTGACGACCTCGTCGGTCTCGGCGTGGTAGTCGCGCCGCTCGGAGTGCCCGACCACGACGTAGGTGCAGCCGAGCTTGGCGAGCATGTCGGTCGAGATCTCACCGGTGTAGGCGCCCGACGCGTGCACCGACACGTCCTGGGCGCCCCACGCGATGGGGTACTTCTCGGCGTCGACGAGGGTCTGCACCGTGCGCAGGTCGGTGAACGGCACGACGACCGCGCACTCGGCCTTGGTCCGGTCGTACCTCTTGTCGGCCAGGGTCCACGCCAGCTTCTGCACCAGGCCGGTGGCCTCGACGTGGTTGAGGTTCATCTTCCAGTTGCCGGCCATCAGGGGCGTCCGGGCCATGTCAGACCTCCTTCAGCACGTCGAGGCCGGGCAGGACCTTGCCCTCGAGGTACTCGAGGGAGGCGCCGCCACCGGTGGAGATGTGGCCGAACGCGTCGTCGGCGAAGCCGAGCTTGCGCACCGCCGCGGCGGAGTCGCCGCCGCCGACCACGGTGAAGCCGGCCGAGTCGGCCAGCGCCTGCGCGACGGCGCGGGTGCCGCCCGACAGCGCGTCGATCTCGAACACGCCCATCGGGCCGTTCCAGAACACCGTCTTCGCGCCCGTCACCGCGGCCGCGAACAGCTTCTCGGTCTCGGGGCCGATGTCGAGGCCCATCTGGTCGGCCGGGATCGCGTCGGCGGCCACCACGGTGACG
>JBHAES010000170.1:0-7546 GCA_041855725.1 Actinomycetota bacterium | reverse complement strand
GCGACGCCGCCGGCCGGGGCACCCTCACGATGCGGGTGGCCCAGGTGCTGCGCGACCCGTTCCCCGAGCCCCGGTTCGTCTGCGTGCAGGCGTTGCCCAAGAACGACCGGGCCGAGCTCGCCGTCGACCTGCTCACCGAGCTCGGCGTCGACGAGATCGTGCCCTGGCAGGCGTCTAGGTCGGTGGTGCGCTGGTCGGGGGAGCGCGGCGAGCGGTCCCGCGCCAAGTGGCAGACCGTCGCCCGCGAGGCCTCCAAGCAGGCGCGCCGGCTCACCGTGCCCGTCGTCTCGCCGCTGGCCTCCACCCGCGACGTCGCCGACCGGCTGCGCGAGGCCGAGGGCGCGTACGTGCTCCACGAGACCGCCACCACGCCGGTGCTCGCGCTGCGGCCGCCGCTCGGGGAGGTGGTGCTCGTCATCGGCCCCGAGGGCGGTGTCGCCCCCGACGAGCTCGCCGCGTTCGAGGCGGCGGGCGCGGTGGCCGTCGTCATGGGGCCCACCGTGCTGCGCACGTCGACGGCCGGGGCCGCGGCGATGACGATGATCCGCACCGTCGCCGAGCTCGTGCACTGGGGCGACGAGGAGTGACGGGGTTCGGCTTCACGGTGCGCTCGCGCCTCGCCGGCCGCCAGGGGCGCACGGGGGTGATCACCACCCCGCACGGCGACATCGAGACCCCCGCGTTCGTGGTGGTGGGCACCAAGGCGACGGTGAAGGCGGTGCTGCCGCAGTCGGTGGCCGAGCTGGGCGCCCAGGCGGTGCTGGCCAACGCCTACCACCTGTTCCTGCAGCCGGGGCCCGACATCGTCGACGAGGCCGGCGGGCTCGGGGCGTTCATGGGCTGGGCCGGCCCCACGTTCACCGACTCGGGCGGCTTCCAGGTGATGAGCCTCGGCGTCGGGTTCAAGAAGGTGCTGGCCATGGACACCGCGGGCCTCGCCGACGACGACGTCATCGCCGCCGGCCGCACCCGGCTGGCGAAGGTCGACGACGACGGGGTGACGTTCCGGTCGTTCCTCAACGGCGACGTGCACCGGTTCACCCCCGAGGTGTCGATGCGCATCCAGCACCAGCTCGGCGCCGACGTGATCTTCGCGTTCGACGAGTGCACCACGCTGCTGAACACCCGCCGCTACCAGGAGGCGTCGGTGGAGCGGACGCACGCGTGGGCGCGGCGCTGCCTCGCCGCCCACCGCGCCCTGACCCGGGAACGGTCGCACCGGCCCTACCAGGCACTGTTCGGCGTCGTCCAGGGCGCCCAGTACGAGGACCTGCGCCGGCAGGCGGCCCGCGACCTGGCCGCTCTCGACGTCGACGGGCAGCGGTTCGACGGCTACGGCATCGGCGGCGCGCTGGAGAAGGCGAACCTGGGCACCATCGTCGGCTGGGTCTGCGAGGAGCTCCCCGACGACCGGCCCAGGCACCTGCTCGGCATCTCGGAGCCCGAGGACTTCTTCGCCGCCGTCGAGGCCGGCGCCGACACGTTCGACTGCGTCAACCCGTCCCGGGTCGCCCGCAACGGGGCGCTCTACACCCGCGACGGCCGGTTCAACGTGGTGACGGCGGCGAACCGGCGCTCGTACGAGCCGGTCGAGGCCGGCTGCGACTGCTACACGTGCGCCCGCTACACCCGCGCCTACCTGCACCACCTGTTCAAGGCCAAGGAGATGCTCGCCGCCACCCTCGCCACGATCCACAACGAGCGGTTCACCGTGCGCCTGGTCGACGACATCCGCGCCGCCATCGACCAGGGCCGCTTCGACGAGTTCCGGGACTCGTTCCTGGGCCGCTACGCCCGCCGCTGACGCCCCCGTACGGGCGCCGCGTCACTCGGTGGCGGGGGCGGGTGCCGGCTCGTCCTCGCGCCAGCCGCCGAACGAGGAGTTCATGACGACCCAGCCGCCGGACTCGCGGGGGCTGCCGAGGTGCACGTCGAACGGGGTGGCCCGCTGCAGCACGTCGACGGCACGGCCGCCGTCCTCGTCGTGGATCGACCCGGAGATCAGGTAGGTGCCGGGCCGCAGCGGCAGCGACGGGATCGTCACGTCGAACGCGTAGCGGCCCACGGGCAGCTCGGCGGGGTGGAAGCCGGAGTCGGTGGTCATGTGCGACCAGATCAGGTGCCCCTCGTGGCTCTCGATCGAGATGCCGAACAGCGGCTTGACGATGCGCTGGGTGGCGTCGAGGTGCACCACGATGCGCACCGGGTCGCCGGTCTTGACGTCGCTGGTCGGGCCGCGGGTCTCGTGCACCAGCTCGAGGCGGCTGATCTCGGCGCCGCCCGCCCCGAACCGGCGCGCGCCGCCCTCGAGGTGCCGGGTGTTGAGGTTGGAGTCGGCGTACGAGCTGATCACGTCGTCGGCCTCGCCCACCGCCTGCACCGTGCCGTGGTCGAGCCACACCGCCTCGTCGCAGAAGGTGCGCATCTGCTCCAGGGCGTGCGACACCACCACGACGGTCTTGCCCTCGTTGCGCAGCTGGGTGAACCGCTCGGTGCACTTGGCCTGGAACGCGATGTCGCCCACCGCCAGCACCTCGTCGACGAGCAGGATGTCGGGGTCGACGTGGGTGGCGACCGAGAACCCGAGCCGTACGTACATGCCCGACGAGTAGTTCTTCACCGGCTGGTCGATGAACGTGGGGTCGAGGTCGGAGAAGTCGACGATGGAGTCGAACTTGGCGTCGACCTCGTGGCGGGCCATGCCGAGGATCGACCCGTTGAGGTAGATGTTCTCGCGGCCGGTCAGCTCGGGGTGGAACCCGGAGCCGACCTCGAGCATGGCGGCCACCCGGCCACGGCGCACGATGCTGCCCCGGTTGGGCTCGAGGATGCGGGCGATGCACTTGAGCAGGGTCGACTTGCCCGACCCGTTGTTGCCGAGCAGCCCGAAGGTGCGGCCCTCGGGCACGTCGAAGCTGACGCCGGAGAGGGCGTGGAACTCCTCGTAGCGGCTGCGGCCGGGGCGCAGCACCATCTGCTTGATGGAGCGGCTGCGGCTGCTGTAGATGCGGAAGCTCTTCGAGACGTCGCGCACCTCGACGGCGGGGGCCCCCATCACAGCTCCTCGACGAGCCGGGCCTGGTGCCGTCGGTAGACGGCCACGCCGCCGACGGTGACCAGCGCGGTCCACCCGAGGATCCACAGCCACGTGCCCAGGTCGGGCAGCGTGTAGTCGTAGAGCACGTTGCGGTAGGCCTGCACGAACTCGAACGCCGGGTTGGCCTGGAACAGCGGCACCAACGGGATCGGCATGCCGAGCAGTCGGTGGCCGGCGGCGTCGAGGGAGGCCTGCGCCTGCACCACCATCGAGAACGGGAAGACGATGCCGGTGGCGTAGAACCACAGCTGGGTGAAGATGCCCCACAGGTGCGACACGTCGCGGTAGTAGACCACCGCGATCGCCAGCATCACGCCCACGCCGAGCACGAACACCACGTTGAGGGCGACGAGCACCACCAGCACCGGCAGGAAGAGCAGCACCCTGGGCCCGCCCACCACGACGACGAGCAGCAGCAGCACCGACAGCTCGATGAGGAACGTCACGGCGAGCGCAAGCACCGCCGAGGTGGGCAGCACGTGGCGGGGGAAGTAGACCTTCGTGAGCAGGGACGACGCCCCCGTGAACGAGTTCATCGCGGCGGCGATGCCCTGGGCGGTGAAGGTCCACGGGATGATGCCGCAGGCGATCCAGACCGCGAACAGGTCGATGCCCGAGCTCGTGCCCGGCTCCACGCCGCCGCGGAAGAACAGCCCGAACACGAGCGAGAAGATGGCGATGGTGGCGACGGGGTTGACCAGCGACCACAGGCGCCCGAGCACCGAGCCCTGGTACTTGGCGCGGACGTCACGCATCGTGAGGTTCGACAACAGGGCGACGGTGGGGTTGCGACGCAGCTGGGAGAGGTCGGCCTTGCCCGCCACTCGCCACCTCCTGTCCCGCCGTCACGGTGCGTACGATGCCCTGGGTCCGGTCTGGTGCCCTCCGGGAGGCCCGGCCTCGGCGGGGGTCCGAGTCACTGTACCGCAGGGGATGAGGGGCCGGTGACCCTCGACGTGGCCGTCGCCAGGTCCCGGCACCCGCGTCGTCGGGCGCCGCCTCGCCCGGCACGACCGGTGCCCGAAGGGCCGAAGTGTAGGCTTCCGGGGCGGGGTGGTCGCCCCGCAACGCCGATCACGGGAGTGCGTCTGATGTCTGAGCTGGCCAAGCGGGTCGTGAACCGGTCGGTGTCGGCCGGGATGGGCGTCGCCAACCGGCTGCTGCAGCGCAACCCCCGGCTGAAGTCCTACGTCCGCCGCTCGCTCGAGCCCTACATCGCCCTGCGCCGCGCCGGCGGCGGCGACCCGATGGACGACGTGCCGTACGGCCCCTGGGCGCTGCGCCACGTGCCGACCGCCACCGAGCTGCTGCGGCAGCGCGAGCAGGCCCGCGACCTGCCGCACCAGCCCCTCATCTCGGTCTGCGTCGCCACCTACGACACCGACCCCGACTTCCTGCGCGACTGCATCGACTCGGTGCGGGCCCAGTCCTACGAGAACTGGGAGCTCTGCCTCGTCGACGACTGCTCGCCCCACGCGACCGTGCGCGAGGTGATCGAGTCGTACGCCGCCGTCGACCCCCGGATCCGCTACCGCTTCCGCACCGAGAACGGCCACATCTCGGTGGCCCAGAACGACGCCATCGAGATGGCGCAGGGCGAGTTCTGCTGCTTCGTCGACCACGACGACGTGGTGTGGCCCAACGCCCTGTTCGAGTTCGCGAAGGCGATCTCGGCCGAGCCGGACCTCGACGTGCTCTACACCGACGAGGACAAGATCGTGACCGGCCGCGACCATCACGACCCGCACTTCAAGCCGGACTGGAACCCCGACTTCATGCTCAGCGTCAACTACATGACGCACCTCACCTGCGCCCGTACGTCGCTGGTGCGCGAGGTCGGCGGGTTCCTCACCGCCTACAACGGCGCGCAGGACTGGGACCTCTACCTGCGGCTGACCGAGCGCACCGACCGGGTGCACCACATCCCGAAGGTGCTCTACTCGTGGCGGGTGCACGCCGAGTCGACCGCCTCCGACGTGAGCGCCAAGCCGTACGCGGTGGCGGCGCAACGCAAGGCGGTGACCGACGCCCTCGCCCGGCGCGGCGTCGAGGCGACCGTGGCGCCCGACGACCGGTTCACCCCGTACTGGACCGTCACCTACGCGGTGCAGGGCGACCCGCTGGTCAGCATCGTGATCCCCAGCAAGGACAAGCTCGACCTGCTGAAGCGCTGCGTCGACTCCATCTACGGCAAGACCCGCTACCAGCACGTCGAGGTGGTGGTGGTCGACACGGGCACCACCGACCGCGCCACGCTGCAGTGGTACCGCGACGTGGAGCGGATCCGTCCCGACTTCCGGGTGGTCGACTGGCACGGGTCGCCGTTCAGCTTCTCCGAGGCGTGCAACCTCGGCGCCCGTGAGGCCCGCGGCGAGATCGTCGTGTTCCTCAACAACGACACCGAGGTGATCACCTCCACCTGGCTCGAGCTGCTGGTGGGTGACGCGCAGCGCCCCGAGGTGGGGGCGGTGGGCCCGCTGCTGCTGTACGGCGACGGACGCACCATCCAGCACGCCGGCATCGGCCTCGGCATCGGCGACCTCGTGGCGGCCAACTCGTTCGCCGGCTGCCACGTCTGGTACCCGTTCAGCTCGTCGCAGCACCTGATGGTGCACACCCGGCACAACGTGTCGGCGGTCACCGGCGCGTGCCTGGCGATGCGGCGCGACCTGTTCCTGGAGCTGGGCGGCTTCGACCCGCTGCTGCGCGTCACCTACCAGGACGTCGACCTGTGCCTGCGGCTGGGGGAGGCCGGCTACCGGATCGTCTACACACCCAAGGTGTGCCTGCTGCACCACGAGGGCAAGTCGATCCACACCTACGACTCCGAGCAGCGCGACCGGGTCGAGATGCGCGAGGCGGTCGCGGTGTTCAAGCAGCGGTGGCAGCGCTACCTCGACCACGACCCGCACCGCAACCCGAACTTCCACCGGGGCAACGCGTTCTACGCCCTGGCCGACGACGACTGAGGCTCGGCCGTGGTCGGCACCGACCGCTGCCGCCCGGGGCGACCCGCTGACGGGCCGGCGCCGCACCGGGCGGGGCCCATGCCGCGTCGCCCCCGTACCCCGGGGTGCGGCGGGACTGCCGGCGGCCCTGGGCCGAGCCGGCGCCCCCGCCGGGCGGCGCGGCCCCCCGGACGCCCGGGCGGGACACCGTGGGCGGGGTCCTGGTGAGCGTGCCCCGCGTGGACCTGCGGCCGTCGGAGGCGCCGGTGCACGGGTGGTACGACGTCGTCGTAGCCCTGTTCTGCTCGCTGCTGCTGGTGTCGAACATCGCCGCCACGAAGCTGGTCGCCTTCGGGCCGTCGTGGCAGGTCGCCGGCTTCCCGGCGCTGCCGGTCGTCGCCGACGGGGGAGCGCTGCTGTTCCCCCTCACCTACGTGCTCGGTGACGTGCTCGCCGAGGTGTACGGGCTGCGCCGGGCGCGGCGCGCGATCCTGCTGGGGTTCGTGGTGGCGGTGCTGGCGTCGGTGACGTTCCTGCTCGTCGACCTCGCCCCGCCCGCCCCCGGCTACGAGAACGCGGCGGCGTTCCACGCCGTGCTCGGGTTCGTGCCGCGCATCGTGGCGGCCAGCCTCTGCGGCTACCTGGCCGGCCAGCTGCTCAACGCGTTCGTCGTGGCCCGGCTCAAGGCCCGCGCCGAGCCGGGCTCGGTCGGGTTCCGGCTCGTCTCGTCGACCGTGGCGGGCGAGCTCGTCGACACGGTCGTCTTCTGCACCCTCGCGTTCGCGTTCGTGGTCGACGGGCCCACGCTGGCCAACTACGTGCTGGTCGGCTACGCCTACAAGGTCCTCGTCGAGCTCGTGATGCTGCCCGTCACCCTGCGCGTCGTCGCCTGGCTCGGCCGCGTCGAGGCCGGGTGAGGTCGCGGCGCCGGCCCGAGCCCTGCGCCCAGACCGTCCGCCGCGCCCCGGGGGTGCGTACGACCCTCGTCCGGGCCGCCGACCCGGTGGCGTCCCTTCGCGCCCGGGTCGGCGCCGCTCAGTGCTTTCCCGGTGCCGGACCCCGACGGCCCGCTACGGGCATCCCCGGGCGCGCACCCGAACCTCCCCCGGCCGCGCTGGGACGGCGCGCCGACGGCGCCTTCAATGGCAGTGGCGGCCGTGCCGACCGGGCCGCAGAAGGAGCTCACCATGACCACCTCGACCGTCCGCCCCACCCCGCTCCGATCCGCGACCGCCGACCCGTTCCGGCTCGCCGAGACGGCTGACCCGCTCAGCCGCTCCCGCCTCGTCGCCCGCGTGCTCGACGACCTCGTCACGATCCCCGGCACCAGGATCGGGGTGGGGCTCGACAGCGTGATCGGCCTCGTGCCCGGCATCGGCGACAGCGCCGGCATGGTGCTGTCGACGGCGATCCTCGTGGAGGCCGTGCGCAACCGGGTGCCGGTGTCGGTGCTGCTGCGGATGGCCGGCAACCTGATGGTCGACGCGGCGCTCGGCTACCT
>JBHAES010000169.1:0-3829 GCA_041855725.1 Actinomycetota bacterium | reverse complement strand
CCGTGTCGGACCACCGTACGGTGAGCTGGCCAGGACCCGCCTACCACGTCGTGCTGGTCGGCTGCCTCTCCCTCGTCGGGGTCGCCGTCGTCGGCAGCGCCCGGGCGGCCCGGCGCCTGGCCAGCGGCACCGTACGGTTCGAGTAGACCGCCGTCGGCGCGGGCTAGCGGCGCAGCAGCCGCACCAGGGCGACGAGGGCGGGGGCGCCGCACCCGGCGGCGCCCCCGAGCGCCCACCAGGGGTGGTGGCCTCGTCGCAGGTCCAGCCGTCGAGGCCACCGTCGTAGCAGGCGCTGGGCACCTGCTGGTGCAGCAGCAGGGAGCCGGCCAGCACGCCAGCACGACGAGTCAGCCCACGACGCCCGCTGGCCCTGCGGCTGCTCGTCAGGAGGCTCCTCGGCGCTCGTCGGCACACCCCACGTCCCCGCGGGCCGCCCGCGGCACCACTGACCGCACCCGGAACCCGTGCGCCGCCTGGGGTGATGGCTGCCGTACGCGGTAACGTCCGGTGCCATGGCAGAGCGCAAGGACCTCACCGACGACCTGCGGCTGGCGCACGTGCTGGCCGACAACGCCGACGCGATCACGACGGCGAGGTTCAAGGCGGCTGACCTGCGCGTGTCGGCCAAGCCCGACCTGAGCCACGTCACCGACGCCGACACCGCCGTCGAGGAGGCCGTGCGCAAGACGCTGGGCCGCACCCGGCCGCGGGACGCGATCCACGGCGAGGAGCTCGACGACACCGGCTGGGGCCCGCGCCGGTGGGTGATCGACCCCATCGACGGCACCGCGAACTTCGTCCGGGGGGTGCCCGTGTGGGCCACCCTCATCGGCCTCATGGTGGGCGACACCGTCGAGGTGGGCATCGTCAGCGCCCCCCTGCTCAACCGGCGCTGGTGGGCGGCCACCGGCCTCGGGGCGTGGACGGGCCGCTCCCTCATGAACGGCACCCGGATGCGGGTCTCGGAGGTGTCACGGCTCGCCGACGCGTCGCTGTCGTACTCGTCGCTGCACGGCTGGGTCGAGGCCCGCCGCGGCCTGCAGTTCGGCGAGCTCATGCGCTCGGTGTGGCGCACCCGCGCGTACGGGGACTTCTGGTCGTACGTGCTCCTCGCCGAGGGCGCGGTCGACGTGGCCACCGAGCCCGACCTCGAGCTGCACGACATGGCGGCCCTCGACGTGATCGTCCGCGAGGCGGGTGGCACCTTCACCTCCATCGACGGCGACGACGGCCCCGTCGGCCCGGGCGCCCTCGCCACCAACGGGCGGCTCCACGACGACGTGCTCGCCGTGCTCGCCGAGTTCGACGAGGACGACGACGAGCCGGACGAGACCGAGGAGTCGGTGGTCATCATGGGCAAGCGGGGCATGCTGCCCGAGCGCTGAGCGGCCCGGCGCGCCCGCCACCGGTGCTGGCCACCACGGCGCCGGGTCACGACATGCCGGCCGGGTCGAGGCGACGCGGCGAGCGGTGGAACAATCGTTCGCATGCCGTCACCGTTGCGTGCCGTGACGCCGCGTCCGCCGTTCGGGGCGAGCGGCCACGCCACCGGCCCGAGGAGCCCTCGATGACCCATCCGCTGCACGTCCGCTGCATCCTGCTCGGTGCGGCCCCCAGCCACGAGCGCACGCCGGCCGTCTACGTCGCGGCGAGCCGTGACGCCGTGCCGCGGCGCGCCGCCACCTGGGCGCTGCGGCTGCTCCGCACCACGCTGGTGGTGGGCTCGGTGCCCGGCGCGGTGAGGCGCCGGGCCGCCCGTCGCACGATCGGTCGCGACGCCGACCCCTCGTACCGGGGCACCGCCGCCTCGACCCGTCACGACGCCCACCTCTGCCTCGCAGCGGAGCCCTGCGATGGCTGAGCACGCCGCCCGCACCACGACCGGCGTCATGCCCTTCACGGTAGGGCATGCCGTGACGCAACTGCGATGGCTGAGCACGCCGCCCGCACCACGACCGAGGTCACCGGGCGCGACCTGGCCACTGGCGACCTGGTCACCTGCACCTGCGCCGACGGGGTCGTCGTCGAGATCCGCCGTCGGCGGGACCCTGCCCGCGACCTGGGCTGGCTCAGCACCGGGTTCGTCGACCTCCAGGTGAACGGCTATGCGGGGATCGACGGTCGACCTGGCCGGCATGGCACCGGGCCGCTACACCCGACCCATCGGCGGCGACGTCGAGCTGGCCCCCGACGGGCGGCTGTCGATGGTGGGCACCGACGTCCTCGCCGGGTTGGCCGTCGACCTTGCCGCCGTCGTGGCCTGGGTGCTCGCCCACACGCCGCTGGCGCTGGCGGAGGTGGTGGCCATGGCGACGGCCGTCCCGGCCGCGGTCGTGGCGGCGTGCGGCGGCTGGACGCCCGCGCCGGGGCTACGCGTGGGAGCCCGGGCCGACCTGCTCGTGCTGGCCGACGACGGCCCCGTGCGGGAGGTGCACCGGGCGGGCCGGCGGCTGTGAGGCGGGTCGCGCAGGTCGAGGTGCTCGGAGCAGCCGCCTCACGCCAGCCTGTCCGTATCGTGGCCAAGGACGCCGCCGGGCACCTCGGTGAGGCTGCCGCGGCGCGAAGAGCGGGCCCACGAGGGACCTGCGCCGTCGATCGTCGCCAGGCCCTCACCTGCGAGCGCTGTCGACCCCGTCAAGGATGCGACCGGCGAGGATCGCGCGGACCTGGGTCCGGATGGCCTGGACGATCTCCTCGACGCTGCTGCCGACGTGCTCGCCGGAGGCCATGGTCAGCAACAGGATCGCCGAGATCACCCGGGCCACCGTGGTCGCCTCCGCCTCGTCCAGTCCCAGATGCTGGGCGAGCAGACCGGCGGTGGCCTGCTCGGTCTCCCCCACGATGGTGAGGGCTTCGGCATGGCGGGGCTCGGTCGGGTCGCCGAACACCATCTCGCGCAGGTAGGTGCGCCCGTTGTCGACCTGCACCCGGTTGCACGCCACGACCGGCGTCAGCAGCGCCACGACCGCTGCCACCGCCTCGGACTCCCGGGCTGCGGCGGCTCGACCTCGCTGCAGCGCGGCTGCGTAGTGCACGTTCTGCACGAGCAGCAGCAGCTCCCCCTTGGTCTTGGCGTACAGGAAGAGGGTGCCGGTGCCGATGTCGGCCGCCTCGGCGATCTGTTGCGTGGTGACATCGTCGACCCCGTGCTCGGCGAACAACGCGCTCGCCGCGGCGGTGATGCGCTCGAGCTTGGCCCGCTTGCTGCGCTCGCGTCGCCCGAGCCTCCTGGTCGCCTCCGCCATGGTCCACCCTCCTGCGCCGAACGCTGACTACGCTCAGTTTTGAGTGTAGCCGCTGTGGTGCTGGTGGGCTCGAGCCATCCGGGGCCTTCGGTGCCCCGATCGGACTCCTGCGTGGCGCGACTTGACAACATTACTGAGTGTACTCATCATTGAGTAGGCTCGGGCAGCTGGAGAGGCCCGGCACATCGTCTGTCGAACCAGGAGGGATCAGCCGTGTCGGGCAAGCAGCAGGGCATCAGCCACCGGCCGACGGGTCTCGCCGACGCGCCGACCCGTACCGTCGGTGGCACCACCTGGGTCGGTCGTGAGCTCGGGTCCGAGCATGGCGGGGCGCCGCTGGTGGCGCTCACGCACGGTGCGGGACCGGTTCGAGGACATGGCCCGCGATGCGACCGCCACGATCGGGCAGCTCTCGGCCTGTCGCGCGAGGACCTGTTCGGGTCGTCGAAGGACTCGGGCAGGAGGAGACCACGATCGGATGGTTCTGGTCGGCAACGCCGAGGCGCTGCTGGCCAGGCGTCACGATGCAGCGCTCCACCTGCTGCCGACGCCGGGCACGGTGTCTGCCAGCACCGTGACGACGT